>JAEOST010000367.1 GCA_016840245.1 Candidatus Thorarchaeota archaeon | reverse complement strand
AGAACTCCTACTGAAAACAATCAATGATTGTTTTCACTCCTTCTTCTTTTTTTCTCATCCAAAACAGCCCATACTATTGAGGACATCCATCATGCAGATTGAAATTGAGCTAGCAATAGCCTCAAACATAGTGTCAGCTATAATCTCTGCGATTGTCGTTGTTTTCCTTCTACGACATTGGCTTCGACAAGAGAATCGAATAATATCCGATCTCCCCCTGCTCTTCGCTATAATGTTTGTTTCCATGACCATTAATACAACCATTCAGGCTCTAACCATATCAGGTTTCTTAGCTTACAACATGATTGTGTTTAGAATAAGAGCCATGATAATCATGGGTAGTGCATTTCCATTACTAGTTGCCCTTCTAGTGATATGGCTGAATAGGTTCCGGAAGCATCATACAAAAATCATGATCACTGGAATCGCACTGTGGACCATCGTCGCACTCCTTGGAACAACAGAACAGCTAGTCATGGCATTACTGATCCCACCACTTCTCATATTTGATTTGGGAATGGTTGTCACATTCACAATCACTTGGAAGACAGGACGATTGAAGGAAGTCCGAAGCGATCTTATGGTCATATCACTTCTAGTGGGTTTTGTTAGCCAGATTGGAAAGATTCCCTTGCAGAATCTAGGACTTGACTGGTTTACCGTAAGTGTAGCCGCTCTCTCAGGAGTCATCGCTGCAATAGCACTGACGAATCCCTGGTTCTATCGAAGGAACGGCAAGAAACCAGCAGATTCTGCAGCAACATATGTACCAGCTGGTGTATAGAATGAACGTTCGTGTCGTCGCGGTGTACGAGGACAGCAACTGTCCTGAAAACGAACTCCAAGCCGCAAGAGGAATGAGTTGGTATCTCGAGTTTGAGGATCAACGTGTCCTCTTTGATACTGGTACCCGTGGGAAGATTCTCGTAGAAAACATGGGTAAGCTGTTGATTCACCCCGATGACATAGATGTTCTTGTGCTCTCACATGGCCATATAGACCATACTGGTGGACTCCCTGAATTCCTGAAGCAACGACAACGTAGAGACCTTCTTCCGATTCTTGCTCACCCCGCTGTGCTTGAACCCAAGCGAGCAGCACGAGTAATGAATATTGGTTGCCCCGAACTTGAACCTGCACTCGAAGAGATTGTGGCATTTGGCCTTACAAGATATCCCGTACCAATTAATCCCTATCTTCATACAACCGGGGAGATATTGATGCGTGACCACAAGGATGGGACCGGGTGGATCATGCAACACAAGGTGGCTGGTAAATGGGAACGCGATCCAATCCTTGATGACATGTCATTGGTCTTAGAGACCTCGGAGGGTCTCGTTCTCATCTGTGGCTGCTGCCATGCTGGCCTCCTTAATACACTCGCGCACGTGAAGAATATCTTTGGGAAGGATGTTATTCACATTCTTGGTGGGACCCATATGCGGTCATTCCCAAAGGAAGAACTCGAACACATAGCCAAACTACTGGAACATACCTATGGTATGCCTAAACTCAGTCTAGGGCACTGCACAGGTCGGAAACAGATTGAGTGGTTGCAGAACCGATTTGGGACCGAGACTGTTTCACCACTACATGTTGGCTCTGAGTTCAACTTCATTGCACAAGCCACATTGCAACATACACATGGTGTTCATGCATAAACCAGGTATTTGGGACCGTGGATAGTGGCAGTACCACTTCCACCGGTCTCCCAGCAATCCTACTCTCTTCTCTTTCTCATTGCTCCAGCCACAGTAACGATTACTAGTATGGACACGCCGATTATAATCAGCACACTATAATCTAGTAAATTGAATGTTGTTCCGTCCGAAGAGGATGTAGTATTCGAAGATGAAGATGTCGTACTTGGACTAGTAGTGGGTGTTGAAACTGTTTCATTTACCAACGTGATCATAAGGGAGTAACCTGCTGATCCCCCGGACTGGATGGGCGGATTGATGTAAATCCACCACTCTCCTTGGGGGGGATTGTTAATGGTGTGGTTGACATCATCCAGTGAAGATTCCGTCCATGATACATTACTAGGTCCGTTCACTCTGATTTCAGATGCATACGTGCCTGTTCGGTTCAGTTCAACATTCATTGTCACTACAGGTCTGTCAACCTGCACAAACCATAAGTCTCCGATACATGCTGCTACCCCTCCACTAACTGCCACACCGGTCTTGAGATATCCCGAGAGGTCCCATATCATCACGGAGCACGTTGTTGTGGTTGTCTGCAATGCGGATACTGAGGGAGGTCTGTATTTGGTTGACGTTCCGGATTTAGACGTTCCGAAATACCACGATGAGAAATAGAGCGGCAGGATATTTGATGTAAGCAAGATGCCAACAATGACTACTAATAGGTACTTGTATCTCATTTTCCATACCACGCCTTTTCCAATGGAGAGATGCTATTCTATCAGGGTGTACTTATGTCTTCGCAACACGACTCGAAGATAGCGGAAAGAACCAAAAGACCGTTCGTATTCACCGTAAGAAGGGTGAGAGCAATGGAAGCTCGCTTAGTTGCGCTCTATGAAGACAATCGATCCCATGACTCAGAGTTAAAGTCTGGCAGAGGTATGAGCTGGTATCTAGAAATTGGCGAAAAGAGAATCTTGTTTGACCTGGGTGCTCGAGGTAAGACCCTCATACACAATCTGGGAAAACTGTTACTCACCCCAGATGATATCGATATGGTTGTCTTCTCACACGGACACAATGACCACACTGGAGGTCTTCCTGAGTTCTTGAAATTGCGATATCAAAAGGAACCCATTCCTATCTATGGCCATCCCTCTATACTTGAACCTAAACGCGCTGCAAGGGTCATGAAGATAGGGTTTCCATCTCTCGATCAAGCGATGTCCGCTAAGGTTGAATTCAAGTTGAGTGCAGAACCAAGGGAGTTGATTCCTTCTCTTCATACAACGGGTGAGATTTCGCATCGTCGTTACAGAGATGGAACTGGACGAATAATGCAGCATAAATCAGGGAGCAAGTGGGAAAAAGACCCACTCATTGACGATATGTCATTAGTTCTGGAAACACCTAGAGGTCTCATTCTTATCTGTGGCTGTTGTCATGCAGGTCTCTTGAATACAATTGTACACGTGAAGAAGACATTTGGAAAAGAGATTATTCATGTTCTTGGGGGGACGCACATGCGCTCCTTTCCGAGGGAAGAGATTGATCGAGTAGCTAAGGTCCTCAAGAGGGATCATGGACTGCCTTTGCTCACCCTGGGTCATTGCACTGGTCGCACCCAAACAGGGTGGTTGCAGCAAATATTTGGGAATGAAGTTGTTCTACCTCTCCGGGTTGGGGCTGAGTTCACCTTCCCGCTATAGATCCGATTTTGAAGTTGAAAATAAAAAAAGGATCGTTCCTAAAACAATCTTGCTCTGGGAACGAACTTTTCTCTCTAAACATCACCCTTGAACATCATCAAGGCCATGAGCTTCTTCAAGATCCATCGCTTGATGCGTCCTGTCTTGATAATCTTTCCACCAAGAAGGTCGATGTGCCAAGTGGTTGGTACGATT
>JAEOST010000366.1 GCA_016840245.1 Candidatus Thorarchaeota archaeon | reverse complement strand
TCATAGCCCACGGTAACTATTGCACTGGGATGCTTGACAAGAAAATTCATTGAGAAGGCAATACTTGCTGATTTTGAATCTGCTATTACGGCATACTCATACTCAACATTCTCGATGGTGTCTCGAAGGAATGCCATGACATCACTGAGTTGTCTACCTTTCCATGTCATATTTGAATAATCCATATTCTCGGGAAGTTCAATTGATATAGTGGCCATATTTCTTCTAGCAAGCTCTAAATTCAAGAGAGCTAGACTATCCGGACTTTCGCCAGGTTGCTGCAATGTATTACAATGGGGTACGAATCAATTGAAAAATCAGAAGGGCGATAGAGGTTGAAGGGAACTGATATTTGTGGATCATCGATAAGAGCACAGCATCCTGAAACGTATGGAGTTTCTACTGTAAGGTTCTCCACTGATACTGTTCCAGTTCCTGTTGTCGCTGCCCATCCTAAACCAGTTGAGAGTAACAGTGCAACAACTGAGATTACTGCAAAAAGGGCGACTCTGTTCAATAATTCTGACTCCATACCTGTAGATGTTCTCTCTTGTTTCTGAATTACATAAGGTTCATGGTATGGAACATACTCTCACATCTATCATGGGTCTGATTCTTCAATATCCTTCGCTCTCTTGAAAGCAAGGGCAGCGGCAGTTGCTCTTCCAAGTTTCTCAAGAGTTTTACCAAGTAGATGCCATATGTCGGGATAGTCCTCTGAGATCTTTATTGCCTCTCGTAGAGCTTTCTCTGCTTCGACATAACCTTCCTGTTCGTAGAAGAGGTCTCCGAGGTAGTACCATGATATGGGGTCCTCGGGATGGATTTCGATTGCTTTCCTGAATGTCTTTTCCGCCTCAGATACTTTTCCACTCTTCCATAAGCAATATGCGCAATCTTGCCAGACATATGAGTTATCTGGTTGGATCTCAATGCCCTTTTTGTAGGCAGTGGCAGCTTCCTCGAATTTCTCTTGTTTTGCTAGCACAAGTCCTAGCTTATACCATGCTTGAAAACTGCTTGATTCTAACTCTGTAGCTTTTCTGTAGAGAGCCTCAGCCTCAGCGAACTTCTCCTGACGTTGAAGTGTGATTCCAATATCGCACATTAGATCTACATTTGTTGGGTCGAACTCCAAGGCTTTTTTTAGAACCTTCTCTGCCACCACAAACTTACCCTGAAGTATAAGTTCCATTCCTTCCATCCGAAGAGGGTCGATATCGTTCACAGTTTGCTCTTGTGCAATCGAGCATTTAACCTCACTGTCTCATATCCATCTCACGTTGGAAGGCTTCTCTTGCCTCTTCATCTTTTCCAAGTTTCTTGAGCACCTTACCTAGCAAGTTCCAGTATGACGGCCAACCACGCTTGAAATTCCTGAGTGCATCTTCAGCTTCTTGATATTCTCCTTGTTCGAAGTATAGCCCTCCAAGATGATACCAAGACATAGACTCCGATTTGCGATGTGTCAACTCAATTGATTTCCGTAATGCCACTATAGCTTCAGCTATTTGGCCGTTCTTCCATAGTGAATATCCATAACCCTCCCATGAGAACAGATATTCAGGCAACAACTCGATTGCCCTCTTGAACGCTATAATTGCGTCTTGGTATTTCTCCTGTTGTATCAATACTATTCCTAGTTTATGCCATGCCTGTTGGAATGTAGCAGAGAGCTCAATGGCTGTTCTGTATGCGTTTTCTGCATCGGTAAGTTTCTTTTGACCTTCTAGACATTCTCCGATATCACAAATGATCGACACATTTGAGGGGTCTGATTCTAGTGCCGTTCTAAGTACTTGTTCTGCCTCAATATATCTCCCTTGAGCGTAGAGCTCGATACCTTCCCAATGCACAGGGTCAATGTCGTCCACAAATCACCACTGCCCTTCAAGTATTTAACATCAATGAATGGAATTCATACTGCTAACGAACTGACATTCACTGACATGACAAATGTATTGTACTGATTGAAGATACTCATGATGAAATAGACCTCTTCTCCATTGTTTTCAACTAATTCAGGATGCACGTATGATCCGTAAAGAGAAGGATACTCCGTTGCATCAACTATGGTATATGGATCACTCCAAGGACCCCAAAGATTGTCCGCAGTTCTCAGGACTATAGAGAAGACTTCATTGTCTGTATAGAATGCAGTCCATTTGTCGATGTACTCATTCCACATCACTGAAACCTCTCCAACGGGAGATGGGAAAACAGAAGATGCATCAGATAAGTCGTAACTCCATGTGGGTGTATCAGCTGTAGACATTCCAGAGAAATAGCTGTAATCGGATATGTTGAGAATGCTTGATGGATGAACTCTACTAAGGTGACATGAACCAAAGCGTCCCGATGGTGTACTCAACAGATACAGATACTCATCCGATTCATTATACGGTTGAACCGTACTGA
>JAEOST010000365.1 GCA_016840245.1 Candidatus Thorarchaeota archaeon | reverse complement strand
CGGATGAGAATCAAGCGGGAAGAGGCCAAGTTGGCAAAGGAGGCTAAGTAATATGACTGAAGATAAAGTAGTCAGGATTGACCCAGTGACTCGTCTAGAGGGTCATGGTGCACTCACAATCAAGCTTGGTAAGGATAACAAGGTGAAGGACATTCAATACAATGTAGGCAGTACTCGATTCTTCGAGCAGTTCCTCACAGGGCGTCCCATGGAGGAGGCTCCAAGAATTGCACCAAGGATCTGTGGTATCTGTCCAATCCCTCACCATCTTGCCTCAACGAAGGCCGTTGAAGCGGCATGGGATGTGACACCACCTCCTGCGGCTATAAAGCTACGACGCCTTCTGATTGAAGCAAAGCAGTACAGTAGCCATATGATTCACTTCTATGCACTGGCTGCTCCGGACTTCGTTTATGGCCCCTTTGCACATCCAAAATACAGGAACGTTGCACAGGTTCTCAAAGACTTACCAGATGTTGCTGTGCAAGCCATCAAGATGATGGAGTTCGGCCAAGAGCTATGTCGTGAGATTGGCGCTAAGGCAATTCATCCGGTCACTGCAATCCCAGGTGGAATGCTACACTCATTGACAGAGGAGGACCGTGACAAGTGGTTGGCAAAGATACCAGAACAGCTGGAACTTGTCAATGCCACTGTAGATCTTGCTAAGACTGTAGTCAATGCATACCTCGATGTGATCACTAAAGTTGCAGTTACACCAACCTACTATATTGGTCTGACCAATAATGGTGAGCTCGATATCTATGATGGTACAGTCAGAGTCATGGACCCAGAGGGGAAGATTGTTGCTGACTTTGAGCCTAAGGACTATGTCAAGTACTATGGTGAACATATCCCCAAACACAGCTATGCAACTCACATATACTACAAGCCCGCAGGTTATCCTGAGGGTATCTGGCGTGCCAACACTCGTGCGCGCTGTAACGTAGCAGACAAGATGGCTACACCACTTGCTGATGCTGCTCTCACAGAAATGAGAGAACTTGTTGGTCGACCATCTCACCACACATTCGTATATCACTATGCTCGAATTGTGGAGACCGTTCAGGCACTTGAGTGGATCAAGACACTGCTTGAGGACCCAGAGATTGTCAGTACTGATGTGAAGTTGTCAGATGTAGAACCGAAGGCTGGAGATGGTGTCGGAATCGTTGAGGCACCTCGTGGAATATTGCTGCATAACTATGAGAGTGATGATGACGGAATGCTCACTCACGCAAATCTGATAGTTGCAACAAACAATAACATCGCTGGCATCGAGAAGTCTCTGATGGACGCAGCGAAGCTCATCTTTGAACAAGATGGACTTAGTCAACTAACACTTCCGGAACCCATGGTGAAAAAGGAGTAACTTACGATGACAGATGAAATCCCTGAAGGAGTACTGAACATCCTGGAAATGGTTGTTCGGTGCTACGATTGCTGACTATCATGCGCTGCTCATATGGTCGTTGTCGACGAGGAGGGGCGCGAGATAGTTAGGAAGGAATTAGTGCTGGGCGGTGGATGAAGGCTCAACCGAAACTTGGGTTGGGCTGGACGACCCCGCAAGGGTCGCCCGCACTTTCCTTCATTCTTCTTTTTTTTCGCTAAAGGAGTTGTCACAGACGAAGACCCCTACAACGATGGGTTGATATCCTACTTCCGAAACGATGTCACCTAAAAAATCTATCATGGATTATACAAGGGGCTGTCCACATGCAAGACACTTCTTTAGTTTCTCACTTATTTTCACGCCGCATGACGGACACTCCAGCATGTTATAGAAGAGTTCGTAATCCACTGTATAGACGAACCAGATGTCATCGAACAGAATAAGGGGCTCTGATGTTTCAGGATCATGAAATGTGATGTCATTGACAGGGGCGGACCCTCTTTCATTAGCATGATGATCAAGTCGGATAGAGATGTTCTCATGCAATGATATTTCACCGAATGTGCTACGATCGACTTCTTTCACTATTCGCGTTCCTCTCGTTTCAAGTATTCGTTTACTTGTGATGAAATACCACGGTGGATACCATCTCACATTTCTCAGGTAGATGTAGAGTGCTACTATACAGAAGAGTATACCAACCAATTGCATTGGTAATAATGTAAGGAAAAAGGATGGATCATCAAAGAGTGTACGAGAAAGAGAGATTAAAAAAGAGATAATCTCAAAGAGAAAGACAACGAAAGCTAATCCCTTGAGGTAACTGTAGACAAAGTCAGTTCTCCTCTTTCCAGCCCATTCCACCTCCTCTCCAGGTAGTAGGACTTCTTCAATACTTGGTGGTTGTTCAGCCATTCTTCATCATTCCTTCTTTCAACAACTTAAGCAAGGGGTTGTCCACATTCAATGCACTTCTCGGGTTCATCGATGACCCACACCTTACATGATGAACATCTTTGGTTTATTTGCAGACACTGTAATCCATCTCTATCTCGAACGTAACGTAGTGGTACGAGTTCTAGTGATAAATAATCATTGACTTGAAGATTCTTCCATTCTTCATTATCTCATTCTATTCCAGACAGTAGTTGATTAAAAACCGAAACAATGAATGCGGAAAAGGAATAAGGAATCTCATAAATTGCTTTTTTTTCCTTGGTGCGTAATCGCCAAATAAGATATACAATCACTGTTGGGTAGTTACTCGTGATGTTATGGCTAATAGAACAACTTCTAGAGGGAGATTTGCCATCTCAATGCTGATTTTAGCGATGATGTTATTTACTTCTCCCTTGCTAACCACCAATTGTGACGAGAGAATAGAGTGTGACATACAGGTGTCTACTGAAGTTAGTCAGGACTACTGGCCAACAGATGGTTGGCTAAATAAGACTCCTGAAGACTATGGTATGTATTCATCCGTGTTTCAGG
>JAEOST010000364.1 GCA_016840245.1 Candidatus Thorarchaeota archaeon | reverse complement strand
CTTCAGAGACAGTATTTTCTCGGTTGCTGCATCAATCCTGTCGAAGTTCACAAGGAGATCCAGTAAATACTCGTCCTCCGCGTGACCCTCAACAAGTGATAGTAATACCTCTTGATCTAGGGCTTCATAACGGAGTCGTGATGCTAGTGTTTGAATGTCGTCTTTTGCTTGAGTCACAAATTTGGACTGTATATCGTCTTTCATCGACTTGATGTGATTGACGATGTTGATAGAATATCTTGAACCTTGTACCAACAGAAGTTCCCTAAAAGTTTGAACCGCTTCGTCAATCTGTCCCTCTTCCAATTCAGCTATCGCTTTGTAGTGAAGTCCTTGTTCATTGTGGCCCAGAACAAGGTGAATCTTAGAGGCTCTTCTGAAATCATTGTTTGCAATGGCTGTATTAGCTATTATCTGTAAGTCATTGAAAACGATATTTCCATAATAGTGCATCAGAGCTTGCATCATTTTTTCAGGGAGGTCTTCTTTCACTGCAACTCTAGTCGCGGCGCGTGACAATTGGTTTTTGCCGTAAATGTCAAACGCAGTTTCATGGTCTCCAGCACTCTCCGCTTCCATTCCAGTTCTAATTTTAATTATCTTTGAACCTATTCTTCTGGTATACAGACTACTCAGGACAACACAGACACTCAAGGCAGGAATTACAAACCAAAGAACTGGAGTCACCCAATGTCCACTCACCAACACTTGGATGTTGGAATTAGAGCAGACGAACGATTGGGCACCAATGGTCAGAATGATATTCAATGTTTGAGCTCCGGTGGGACCGAAAATCACAGATAGATCGAAGGCGTTAGATGAATATCCTGGAAACCAAGAAGCCTCAGAACTCAAGAGAATTTCGTTATTAAGACGAATTTGAATATTGGTCTCCGCTGTAACATCATGCGGATTATAGACCATTATCTCAAGATTCCAGGAGCCCAGCTCAGAATAGGAAGGAGCAAATATAGATTCTACCACAAGTTGAGGCCATTCTACAACAATTTGTGAATAGTAGATGTATCCACTATCTGTATCCTCAATATGCACGTCGTACACGCCTAGAGAAACAGTTGAACCAAACGTAACATTGAACACTCCAAGCTCATCATCAGAGCAAATCACTGCACCAGAATCAAGAAGATTGTCATTTGCATCAAATACATCGATATTGTAATCACCTTCAGCGGCATAAACATTTCCAACAGGGTCATGCATACCCAGTGGAAGGGAGTAAGTTGAACCTGGATGTACATATACCGTCGACCCAGGACCAACACCCACACATCTATCCATTACTGGATAAGGCGTGGCAGCCCAATCATAGAATGTAATATCGGGATCACCGAACACTATGAACTGAAGACAGCTTGCTCCTATAATAGCTGCATCGGTAGATGATAGATACGAATCTAACCCAATCTCTGGAATTGCATATCGATGGGAATTTATTGCAAAAGCATAGTCCATTGCATCGCCCAAAGTTCCATGAGTATCTACCATCGAATCAATGACGTTATACTCAAACATATCTGCAGTACCTACGAAACAATCAGTTCTACATGCAACTACTGCATCAGCACCAGATTCCAAAATTGTACTTGGACCGTAGCTTGAACCTATCTGACATGAATCAAGGAAAGCAAACATACCTCTGAGATTGGATCCACCTACTAATTCACTCATATTGTAGATATCCATGTCTGACTCTGATGGATTCACAATGAATTGAGGACTTTCATCTGTATCAGCATCAGGAGATGATGCTGATTGATAAGTATCATAAGCTCTCCAAGAATTGCTACTAAATAGTGCAGCTCGTCCATCATCTTTGTACAAATCCCAACCAGTCCCACCATGCACAGTAGCTACCCAAGCATATGGTGCGGAGGCTAGCTCGCTTACTGTGTTTGGTCCTACCTGCATAGTTGTTGAGAGACCAGTAGTTGAAATCAATGATGGGAACACATTCGAATTATCCATCAAATTGTAATCTCGATCATTATCCATGACTTGGTCGCCGTAAGAGTAGACCAGATAACTCCCAAGAACATCATGTGATCGACTTGCAGCTGATACAAGTGGTACTCTAAGAATTGAACGCATCACTTGAACCAGAGTTGCAGAAGTATCAACAGAAGAATATCTACCAACTACAGTCTTTCCAGCAAGTGCTCTATCAAATGTTGGTGGAAGTGTTTCACCAGGTCCATAATATGGAGCGAAAGCAATCGCCTTTTCCACATCAAGAATACCTGTTGTTTCATAGAGCCAAGAGTAGAATGATTCTGCAATCGAAATCATTGAATCGATG
>JAEOST010000035.1 GCA_016840245.1 Candidatus Thorarchaeota archaeon | reverse complement strand
TGACTCCATCTACGACATTGATGTATTCCTTGTTTGTCAGGACGACATCTTCACGACCATCATTGTTCATGTCAGCTACTGCTATGCGAGTGTCCTTACCACCTAGCACCAATGGAGCATTGTATCGCCACACCTCGGTTTGTGACCAATCGAAAGCAAACACTCCGTATCGATCAAGATAGATGACGATTTCATCTCTACCACCATTGGCAACCAAGTCAGCAGCGCGAATTGCCCGTACTGCACCTGTAAGATAGCTGAAGGTTACTCCTCCTCCACCAATGAACTCCATGAGATGTACATCAGAGTCCCCATCTAGGATTGCAATGTCGTCGGCCCCGTCCCCATTGAAGTCACCAGTAGCAAAGCCATAGCACTGAGATGATGCCCCAGCATAGTATGCACCAGTTTCTCCGTTGTAGAGACGAGCAATGAAGGTTGTACCTCCGAGAATGATATCATAGTTTGAAGCGCCACGGTATTTCCCGACAGCCATTCTCAGACTGGTGGTTGAAGCAGTGAATCCATCAGCAGCAGTATCATACAACAGGTTACCCTGCACATCATACCACTCTATGAAGACATCACTACCTCCAGTCCACTGTCTGACTAAGACGGCAATCTCCTCAATTGTATCACCTGCATCATCATTGAAGTCGGCCACACGGATTCCTCTAAACTCGTGATCGTTTGGTGGGGTCAATGAAAGAAGCTCCTCTCCAGTGTAGCCATCGAGGACGAATACCTGGTCAAGACCAACCCAAACTACAACATCCTTTGCGTCAGGGTCAGACACGAATCCAGCTTGAAAACCTTGAATCTTGGAGTCAAAGGTTCTATTCCATACAATTTCCTGTGTCGGTGCATCAATCATCAAGAGAGAGTATCCATGATTAGTTCGCTGAAAAGCGAATATTTCATCGATGTTATTCTGTTGGATATCGTCTACTCGTACATCGTAGATTCCACGAATCTCCAGGTCATAGTAGACTTCATGGTCATCGTAGGCAGGCTCAGGATAGAACGGTGAAGGTTCGACACCCATTACAGCAGTAATCCTCTCATGTTCGAAGTCCCAGGCTACAATTGAGTCATACTCGCTTCCTGGAAGGTGTGCTGTAGTTATCTCTGTGTAGACCCCTTCAGAGTAGTTGAACCAGATAGGTACACCATTCTTACCATCTATTGCGATCGCCACACTCACATCCATTGGTGTAGGAATCCCACCTATCACTTCGTAGAGACCCCCTGCCACAGTGATGTCTAGAGGTCCTGACCCACCAATATTGCCAATGTCCATGTCCCACAGTGCAACAATTGTATTCATCGGCCAGAGATGACTCAGGTCATATTTCCATTGAGTCACACCTGACTTGACCTCCTCAAGGAAGACTCCGCCATAGTAGGTATGAGTCAATATCTCAGTGACATTGTCGCCATCAAAGTCTGCTATTGCCAACTCGTTCATGATCCCAATGTAGGATGAGTTATAGTAGACTGTTGATGCATTCACATCCAGGATATGGATATGGAACCACGTATAGACTACATCGTCAAATCCATCCTCATTGAAGTCGTGAGACAAGATATTGGAAGTTATACTAGCTGTTCCTGCAGGACTCTGGTAGTAGATAGTTCCATTGAGTGGATTCACCACCATTATCTCACCAGTCACTGTCACAAATGCACACTGGATATCTGGAGCCTCAGTGAAGTTACCTATGATTGGAGAGTACAGAGGATTTGCTGAATAGCTATGAGTGACGGCGAAATTACCGCCAACATCCAAGACAGTGAGGCTACCCACAGTGTCTGCAAAGACTACGCTCAGCGTTCCATTGCCATATACATCTCCCACAGTGAAGTGCCAGATATAGTCAGTATGCTCGTATTTCCATATCTCAGTACCATCCTGAATGTCGAGGACATAGAAGATTGAATCATTGCCAGCGATTAGCACCTCAGGTAATGAACTACCTGTGATGTCACTAAGCATCATGTAGTTGACTCCTTCACCTAGACT
>JAEOST010000363.1 GCA_016840245.1 Candidatus Thorarchaeota archaeon | reverse complement strand
CTCCTGGATATAGATACGGATTTGTAGGATCGGTTCCTTGATCCACTTCATAAGCATCATTTGCTCCGTCGAGATCAGAATCAATAGCATATGGATCAGTATCCCATCGATACCATTCTTCCCAATTGGTTAGTGAATCAAAGTCACTATCAACAGAGAATACTGACACAAACGCATCATCAGATCCACCACCGTGTGTATCATTGAATGCATTTACCGTAGGATAATCAGTGGAATACGTACTCCCTGCAATGCAAAAGATCCCATTCTCAACTGCAACTGCGAAAGCCTGCTCATTCCCTGAACCACCAATGTAACTAGAGTAGACAAGAGACTGGCAGTCTGGAGCTACAACAGTAACAGTACAATCTGTGTTACCGTTGATCGTATCAGAAAATGCATCCGAAGTAGTGGGATAGTCTGTAGATTCGGAATACCCTGTCAGATATACATATCCGTCTTCTACAGCTATTGCATGTGCACGGTCAATATCGGTTCCACCAAGGTAAGTGCTGTAGACGAGGCTATAGTCGGTCATGTTGATTTTTGTCAGTGTTGCATCATATGAGCCATCTAGCTGAGAATCATACGCATTTTGCACAGGAAAGTCTGTAGAACCCGAATCGCAGACAACATAGGCGCATCCGTCTTCAACACTTATTCCATAAGCTGTATCTAAACCGGTTCCGCCGAGGTAGGTACTGAAGAATATTCCAATTCCAGCTGTATGAAATTGAGTTACAGTTGCATCCCAGGACCCATCATGAGTAGTATCCAAAGCATTTACCGTTGGGAAATCACTGGAAGTAGTTTGGCATACCACATGGGCACGATTACTCTCCACAGCAATATCTTCACCCCACTCATTTGCAGTACCACCAAGATAGGTGCTATATGATAATGCATCTCCTGTATTTATCACTCGAGTAACGAAACAATCACCGCCTCCGTTATGGGTATCATCATAAACTGAACCCGTCGTGGGAAAATCAGTAGACGTTGTAGATCCAGTGATGTACATTCTATTTGTTCCATCTACATCTACTGCGTAAGCAATATCATCATTAGAACCGCCTAGGTAGGAGCTATAAGTCAATGTATCTCCTGATGTAGACAGTTTAGCGTAAAATGCATCACCCATTGACCCTCCACCGTAAGTATCCTGATACTCGTTCTGGCAGGGAAAATCAGATGATGTAGTTCTCCCCACAATGTAGGCTTCACCATTTCGTACTGCTATGTCATTTCCATAATCATTACTGTCACCGCCGATGAAAGTACTATAGATCAAAGACTGGCCATCTAAAGCGAATTTCGTTACAAATACATCATTGTAGGCATTTGTCGAATCATTAGCATTCGCAAGGGGGAAATTATCTGATGAGGTTGAACCAATGAGGTAAATGTATCCATCCTCGATGATTATACCACTAGCATCATCAGAATCCTCCCCACCAAGATAAGTCGAGTAGGCTAAGAAGATTGGGTCAATGACCAGAACCTTAGAGGTGTCGTATTGTCCCAGATCAAATGATACGACATTCTCCTGAGAGGTCGAGAATCTACACTCAATAGATGAGTATTCGGATGATCCTTGAAAGACCTCTAGTTGAGTATCTTCCATTATGGAACCATCTCTATGAATTGATACACAGTCTGCAGCAATGTCAATAGCATCGACATCGATATACTGCATTGCAATCTGTGTGGGATCGGCACCAGCATCTACAACAAATTCATACTTCAGATTGTCTTCGACTATCTTGTAGACCAAATCTATCCCTGGATAGATGTCAGAATACTTCAAGATTGAACAGTCTTGAATTCCAGTCTTCCATTTTGAGGAATCACTCCCAATGATGTAATTTGTGACTGACCCTGTGGGATTTGCCCCTTCTGGTACAACCATGTCACTACCAGGGAATTGTACTTCGAACACCGTTCCACCAGAGAGATAACTTACAGTAGATTCTCCAAAGAATGCTACTGAGTTGACACCGCTCCTGCAGACGTAGTAGTACCCTTCATCTGAAGTTTGGGTTTCGGTGAAGAACAAAGGATTGTAGTCGACTTCTTCATCTGTCGTGCTATCTTGAGCTGACTCAAGTATTACTGATGAATCCGGTTCATTGATTGTGGTATTCATGCCAAATGCAAGAAACGGACTCATGATTAGAATTGTAAGTAAAACAATGGTGTGCGTCTTTTTCATAACTATGTCCACCTAGCAGCCCTGTGAGGCGCGATGTAAAGGGGGCTTAAATATCATTCATTAGTAAAGTAAGAACTTGAACAATTTAGTGCTCTTCTATTCGAATAGTATTCGTAAACGGTAAACATGTAGTGGAGAATGAACCCTTGTTGGACCCATCCTCCAGAAACGGTATGGAGTGTTATCTCGACCGAATCTTCTTCAGATATATGACGACAACTATCACAATGACCACCCCAACACCACCGATTGCTATGACGATGACCATCGGGTCGACACCTGTAGGTGCTCCTGGGTAACTGAGTGGGTCTAGAGGGTCAGTGCCAGCGATGACTTCTACGCCATCAAGGTAGGTGTCAGCATCCGAATCATCATCTAATGGATTAGTACCGATCTTCACCTCGAAGGCATCATTTAGATTGTCCGTGTCCGAGTCAATACAAAGAAGGTCTGTACCGAGTGCAATCTCATCAAGATCATCGAGACCATCATAATCTGAGTCACCTACACTAATACCTAATTCATCAAGCACTGCCCGGATTTCGTCCAATGCTTCTTGCACATCTTCTTCATACTCCAAAAGACCAGCAATCAAATTTCCCTGTGTAGCGTTCAACTCGGAGATAGATTCAGAGTTTCCATTGATGAGAGCTGTGAGAATCAATATCTGTGCCTCGTTGTAGTTTACGTCAGCAATGGTACTCGTCAGAAGCGAAGCATTACCATTGAGTGCATTAACGGTTGTGACAAGGAGCGTGGCATTTCCATCCAATGCAGTGAAGAGATACTCAATAGCAGTATGATTCCCATCTAACCACGATATGACCTCCGTCAACAGAGTCACGTTTGAATCCAATTGCTGCATGACTGTCTCGATGAGACTAGTATTTCCATCAGACCAAGTGATGAGGTTTTGAATGAGACTTGCGTTTCCGTCAAGGTCCTCATAGATAGCGTCATACCAAGCCTGAGGGATTGCGGGGTAATCCGACGAGTTCATTGGGTCACTGCCGTATGAAATCTCGTATGCATCCAGAAAGTTGTCGTTGTCCGAATCAATGTGAAAGGGGCTGGTACCGTAGAATCCTTCCTCCCAATCAGAAACACCATCTGAATCACTGTCATCAGAATATACAGCTACAAAGCAATCATAGTATGCATTGTGAGTTGGATCATACGAATGCTTTTCAGGCATGCTTGAAGAGTCTGTATAGCCAACCACGTATACATTAGTTCCCTCAACATCAATACCAGAACCGAAATCGGACACCATACCTCCGAAATAAGTGCTATAGATCAGGTTCTCACCATCAGGAGATATTTTGCTGACAAAGCAATCTATTCCTCCACTAAGACTCGAGTTAAAGGCATCAGCAGTACATGGGAAGTCTATTGATTGCGTATATCCAGTGATATAGGCATATCCTTCTTCAACGTCTATTGCACCATTTTGATCATTGGTTGTACCACCAATGAACGTACTATAATCAAGTGTCAGACCATCATCTGCGAATTTACTTACAAATATGTCAAATCCACCATTGATAGATGGATTATATGCATTCAATGTGATGGGGTAGTTTGGAGATACAGTGAATCCTGAAATAAACGGATGGCCATCTTCAACCGCAATGCCATAGGGATAGTCATCACCTGATCCTCCGACATAGGTACTATATATCAGACCTTGTGCATCAGCTCTGAATTTGGTCAAGAAACAGTCTATTCCACCGTTAGCCGTTGAATCATACGCATTATAGGTATCCAATGTTGGGTTAGTCGTT
>JAEOST010000362.1 GCA_016840245.1 Candidatus Thorarchaeota archaeon | reverse complement strand
GTGTTCCAGCATCTGCGGATATCGATGCACTAGCTAAATATGTCTACGGTCTTCGAACGTCAGTGTATAGCTATGATGATGTCCTACCTCAAGTGCCCCTCAAATTAGCGAATTATGAAGGAACTCTACAAAATCGGATTAGCCAGGCAGTTCCACAAGTGTTTGCAATGTGTAGATTGAGAATAGACACCGAGGATTGGCTTGAGGTCTCCAGTGACGAAATCGTTGAGAAGATAATGGCTGGTATTCCACTTGTTGATCTAGTATCAGCAGTCAAGGGTTGTTTCAAATCTGTGAATCTGGTGACTTCTCAGCACATATCCGCCTATCTGGATAGCAGCTTTGGAGTAGAAAAACAGGCTGAGCTGGCGAATAAGCTGATGGACGACCCAATGATGAGGGATAGAATCCTACGCCGACATATGAGAGCGACCGTTGATGAACATGGACGAACAAAATGGGTTCCTGATTACGACGCCGCACAAAAAGATGCATTTGATCAGGCTGTTGCTCAATGGAAACCGCAGGCAACATCTGTCTTCAAGATAGGAATTTTCAAAGCTGCACTGAAAATAACACAACAGGCATTTGATTCCCAGATTCCGACCAAGGAACTGTACGATATTGCAGTCGCATTCCTCTACGGTTCTCACTCTTTCAGCAATATCGAACAGGAACGAATACTAGGCTTTATCCGGTTACTGCCAAGGTATTTCGACCGTGGAGAGATGGAGGTTATCATTCGTAAGACAAGATTCCCCATAACCATTCTTGATGAAGCTCTCTCATAGATGGAGGATACGACTCAGAAATGAAGATGAAACCTTAATAGTTTCGAACCCTATATACCCAAAGGAGTTGGAGTTATTGTCACGGTACAAGCTCTATGTGTCAGTTTTTCTCGTATTCATGATTCCTTTTGCTATGGCAATTCAAGGATATGATAGAAGTATAGATGTAATTGAAGAATCAACTGAAGTTCATCTATCTAGTTCTGCTCCGACAATATGGCACGATGACTGCAGTAACACATCTTCGTTCCCCGACTTAGCGGTTTGGTACAATGGTGCTATGGGTTCTATTGGTTCTGTAGATGGTTACATCAACGCTACAGATTATGGATCTGCATCTGGATCTCACGGTCCAGTTTACTATCATACATTCCAACCTGCAATAGCGATTCGTGACTTCAATTGGCTTGAGGCTGAAATTGAACTAGATGGATCATCTGCAATGGGCGCAGCAGCAATCATGCTTTACGATAGTGACTATAAACGAATTGCAATTCTTGATGTTGCTGATTCTTGGTCCGCAGATGATGATGCAGCTGCGTATGCGGGTTGGTATGATGTCGATTTTGTTGCTGCATACACTCCAAAATCTCATCCTAGTGATACTCTATCAGAACCATATCATGAAAGTTTACGAATGGAACTCAACAATACTGGATTGTATGGACTGATACCTCGAGTTGGGGATTTCAAGATGCTTGATGTCGGCGACCTAGAGCTTGACCGAGAGATATCATATCTATGTGTTCAGTTTAGGCAACAAGACTCTTACAACCTGTGCCACCCAATGAGAATTCATGACATTAAGATGCAGTATGTTCCGGATGATTCCACCATTTCCCCTACCTACGATACTTCTTGGTATCACGATGGTTCGAACATCACTGGATTCCAACAACAAGTCACATGGCCACACCTTTGGCCTGTATCAGAACATGATTGGAATATTGGAGATGGTGATTGGTTATCTTCAGGTAGTTATCTATATGCAGACAATATTACATCTGGTTCAGCTTGGCATGGTCCGACTTATACATACGAGTTTCCTGAAGTATTTCCCACGTCCGAATTGACAAACTTCTCTGTTGATTTCTCAGTCGATAATTCTGATCCTGACTATCTTGCTAATTACTTCATATACCTGGCAGATGAAAATGGGATACCAACATTCATGGTAATCACATGGTGCAACCATGCGGGAGAGAGTAGATTCGGTTATCGAACACAATACTACCGGAATAGCAGTGATACCATGACGATGTGGGGAATCTATCCTAGCATAGTCCAAACCTCATTCAGTGGTGGATTATCTCTTTCGGTAAATGAAACGGGAGATGTTATAGGAGATGCTCCAGGTTTCGGAGAAGGATACCTAACTACTATTGACGACCCAGAAATTAGGAGAAATGTTAAGTATCTAGTGCTTCAAGCCTTCCAATTTGAATCCTATGAGGTCTTTCCAATACAGATACACGAGATACTTGTCGAGATTTCTGACCGGTCTATGATACTCGTGGATGGTTTAGCCGATTTCGCTTACGAGTATGGAACGACTGACAATTCACTAACATGGTCTGCCACTGAGAACCTTGTACACGAGTACAGAATATTGAAGGATGGAGTACAGGTTGATTCAGGAAACTGGACCGGAACTTCAATGACTTATGATATAGATGGTCTCGATCTAGGTATCTATAACTATACTCTGGAGGCTGAGGGTTACTTTGGCCAGTACACAGTGGATTCAGTTATTGTTGAAGTTGAGGATACAACCAATCCAACAATATCTCATCCCTTGGATATGGTGATACCTCTTGGTTTTGATAATTACTCAATCTCTTGGGACCCATTTGATCTAAAACCTGAGAACTACAATATCTATCAAAATGGTACATTGGTTTCTTCAGGAATTTGGAATGGCACTGATGTCATCTACAACCTTGTTTCATTGGAACTTGGAATGTATGTGTATCAAATTATTGTATTTGATACTTCAGGAAATTCAGAAACTGATACCGTTCTAGTTTTCGTGTTAGAAGATCCTAACTTGTTTGTTCCTCTTGATTTTACGCTTATCATCTCAATTGGGGGGATAAGTGTGATTGTCATAGTTGTGGGATTGATATGCAGTAAGAGGGGTCAAGGTGCCCCCGCAAGTGCAGGTCCGCGTTATGATTGGTGATTGATGTAACTGCTCAAGATTCCAAACAGGCGCTCCCTGCGTCTCTACCGAGATCAAAAGCTTTTGAGTTGGCCTCGATTGTTTTTGGAGGAACCAGTGTGAGTACAGCTTTCCGAACTTCTTCAGCTGGAATGGGGAAGTTTTCACAGGCGGCGGTTGCTCCTATGAGTACTGAGTTCTCTGTACGTGCGTTACCTGCTTGAATCGCAAGATCTAGAGAGTCCAGAAGGATAACCCGATTTGTGACCTCTTCAAGTTTCTTGACAATATCATCCACTGTAAGGTACTTTGTCTTCTTCTCTTTGTCAAGAGCTACCTTCTCAGTTTCAGTCACAGAAGGCATGATCCGATTGCTCATGATGATAACGCCATCCTTCTTCAGATACTCGATGTATCTCAAAGCCTCGCTAGCCTCCATTGCAATCATCATGTCTGCCTTCCCATAAGGAATCAGAGGTGATATCGGATTACCGATCCTGAAATGCACATAGATAGAACCTTGTCTCTGTGAGAGACCGTGCTGTTCACCAGTCATCACATTGAGTCCTGAGTCAACAGCTGCCTTTCCAAGGATGGCGGAAAGAAGCATGAGTCCCTGCCCACCGACACCAGCGAACAAAATATTGAATGTATCATTGGGCTTGCTCATTTCTTCACCTCCATTTGTTGAGGAGCGTCAACAGGACACACCTGTCTACATTCAAGGCATCCATCGCATAGGTCTCTTTGGATGACCATCTTTGCGTCTGACTCATCCACCGTGATTGCTGGGCAATAGAACTCCTTCACACAGGCATAGATTCCCCTGCATGTGTCCTTGACATTCTCACTAGGAATTATCTTCTCACCGCGTTTCTTCTTCTCACGGTCTCCATAGAGTGCACATTCTCGTCGGGAGATAATTACCGAGAATCCATCCGATTCAATTGCTTCCTTGATTGTGCCAATACAATCACGGGTTTCGTATGGGTCCATTATGACAATCTTGTCTGCACCCAAGGCTTCGAACATCTTCTCCATGTTGATCTTTCGAGCGGGAGTGCCGCCAGCATTGAACGGTGAGTTAGGGTTGAATTGCTGTCCGGTCATTGCTGTGACTGAGTTGTCCAACACAAACAGTGTGACATTGGAGTTGTGATGTATGAGATTGACAATCCCTGGAAGAGCTGCATGATATAGAGTGCTATCTCCGACCATCGCAATCACCTTGTCCTCCAAAGCCATTTCCATTCCTGCTGAAATTCCTAGGGATGCCCCCATGGCTAGCATCGAGTCAGAGAACTCGTTTGGAGGTAGGAACGCCATAGAGTAACACCCAATGTCGTTGTTGAACACGATGTTGTCACGAATCTTCAGCTGCTGCAATGCCTGTCGGAATGCCCAGAGAGTTCCACGGTGTGGACATCCTGGACAGAAGATTGGAGGTCTCTCGTGGAGTATCTCCTTCAGTTTCTCCGCCTTCTTCAAGACTGCATCATAGTCCATACTCATCTTTTTGTCAGTGATCTCAGCAAGGACTTTCTCAACAATGGGGACATTGTACTCAAGCATCTCTGAGAAGTGTCCACTCCTCTTTCCTACGATGTTCAGACTTGGATTAACAGTCTGTGCGAGTGCTGCAATTCTAGTTTCTAGATATGGTGTTAACTCCTCAACAACGATGAGGGTTGATAGTGATCTTATGAAATCGGTGAGCTTCTTCTCAGGTAGTGGGAACAGTGTGCCCAATTTGAAAACTGGTAGTTCGAGTTTCAGATTTTGCATTGCTTCCATAGTGTGAAGATAACAGACTCCTGCCGTGAGTATCCCCACATTGCCGCTACCTGGTACAACTTTGTTGAAGTCAGTTTTCTCAAAATCTTTCTTGACTGCATCTGTCTTGTCTAGGAGCTTGGCTTTCAGCGCTCGAGCAACAGGACCAACTGTGAAATACTGACCCTTGACATCCTGCCACTTGTTCTTTTTGAACGGTGTTCGATCTAAGTTTCCGAGGTCAACCATTCCTCTCTGATGATTAACTCGAGTTGTTGTTCTTACAATGACAAGAGTCTGGTGTTTCTCAGAGACCTCAAATGCCCATTTTGTCATGTCTAGTGCTTCTTGTGCTGTAGCTGGTTCCAACATAGGAACATAGGCTGCTTCACCAAAGTAACGTCCGTCTTGTTCAGACTGTGATGAATGTGCGTAAGGGTCATCTGCAATAAGGCAGACACATCCCGCATTGATACCCGTGTATCCAATTGAGAACATTGAATCACTGGCAACGTTCATTCCAACGCTTTTCATTGAGGTGAATGATCGCATGCCTGCCATTGAAGCTCCTGCAACAGTTTCCAGGGCAACTTTCTCGTTGGCTGAAATATGCATCTTATAGTCGCCAAAATATTCCATGACCTCTCCAAACGTGTCAAGGATTTCTGATGTGGGTGAGCCGGGATAGAATGCAACAATCTTCACATCTGATTCTAATGCGCCCCTTACGACTGCTTCATTAGCAAGCATCAAAGCCGGACCCGTATCAGTCCGCTTGACATCTTCTACTGTCATAATTAAGTTACTCTCCGAGTATCAACAATGATGCAAACAACTAGTTTCTTGCAACATAAGCATTGGGCTAGAGCATTAAGGTAAGTTATTGCACATTTCATTAACTAATGATTTCAACAATTATTCTTACGGCTTTCGACGAATTAACCTTAAGTAATACATTTTCACAAAAAGAAATGGGACCACACGACAGAGGTAATGCGCTACATGGAAATCCGTTTTCAATGTCCAGAATGTAAAGGCAACGCCTTAGTCCAGATGAGCGATGAAGACGCAGTTGGTGTCAAAGAACGGATTCAGAATGAAGGTCGCTCACCAACACTAATTGTGAGATGTGAAAACAACCACGAGCTATTAGTGACTCTCTACAATCTTCGAAGTGGAGATGGGTTAGGAGTCCGAGATATCGTTGTGCCGCATCGATCTGATAAAGACAAGTCTGAGTCAAAGGACAAGGACTCAAAGGAAGTAGACTGGCTTACCAAAGCCTTTGGAGGTAAATCCTAATGGTCGTTCGAATGGTTGTTCAAGTCGAATTAGATAATATGGGGTCAAAGGTGTTATACCCCCCTGAAGAACAGAGTGCAGAGAGAGTGGCTCTCCTCACAGGGATAGTACAGCTCGTGTCAACTGCACTGCAAAGAGATGATTCGACTTCAATTGAATCAGATACTCCCAATTACATGAAGTCTGACAAGGGAGTTGTTGGCTATGTACAACGAACTGGGTTACTATTCATCTGCGAAGCTGACAATGAAAAGGAAGCTGGTTCAGTTCTCACACTGATACTTGAAAATATTAATTCTGCTGAAGAGTGGTTGACACACCTGATTGCCAAAGCCCTACGAAAGAGAGGGCGAGAGATAAGTAGCCTATGGAGTTGAAACTATGCAAATACCAATTGATTTCTATGCCGTACTTCTAAACTCTGGATCTGTTATCATCATGGTTCTGTTAGTTGCTCTCTTGATTTTTGCATTGCAGATCAGAGGGATATACTCGGATATCGGAGTTGGTACGCGACGTGCATTGATGGCTTATGCTATGTCTGGAGTTGCCATGTGTATTGCCACTTTCGTAGGTGTCCAGGAGTCTCTTAGATTTCTCATCACTGGAACAGGGGCTTTATTTCTCGGAGCAATAGTAATTGCGGAGCTTTGGATTCTACTATCTGAAAAGCGTGCTATGCAAGGTACAATAGGAACAGTTGTCATTATTGCTGGTGTCTATGCCAATAATTTCCTTGAGGAATTTATGGGATTCCCGCTATACTTCATGATGGTGGGTCTATCTATTCTCCTCTTGGGGTCTGTATATTTTGCAGTGGTGCTTCTCCGTGAGAACCCCTCAACATTCTCAGCTTCACTTCTGATTGTTCTCTTCCTCTATATGGGGACCTGGGTGATTGGTGCTACGGGTTGGACTTTCGCTGCTGAGAATCATCAGTATTACATTATACAAGTGATTCCTCTAATAGTAGCCGCTACAATATTCAGTTCAGTCAGAAGACCTTGGAGAACAACACTTGCGGCATTTCTCATGCTATTTACATTCACACTTGTTCTACCCATAATCACAATTGCATATGAAGCAGGCAGTTGGACAATTCTGGCCTTTGTAGCAGTAGAGATGTTTACAGCTCTCTGCTTGATCGCTCCTCTGAACTTCTTCCTCGAT
>JAEOST010000361.1 GCA_016840245.1 Candidatus Thorarchaeota archaeon | reverse complement strand
CAGAATTCCCAATAGAACCACCAAGGGATAGGCTAGTACTTCTATTAAAACAGGAGAGAATGGTGATATTCCAAATGAGAGGATACTCATCGAATATCCGAAGAAGATACCAAGAATTGCACTGATGACAATGGCTGTGACTACTGAACCAGCGAACTCACCAAAGACCATACTTACAACCTGCTTCTTAGTTCCGCCAAGCGCTCTGAAGAGTGCATATTCTGCCTTTCGCTCTAGAACTGCAGAACCAAGGAATAGCACTAACGCAGACAAGCCCATGATAGTACACATCACGAATCCAATCATGGTCAGTCCTTGAAATCCAGCGAGAAACAGACCTAAGGAATAGGATTTGGCTTCCACGTTGAATGTTGAAGGAGTCAGCACTCGAACCTGACTTAGGGTGTTAATCGAACGGATAGTGCTTGTCATATTGACATATGGTAGAGTTTCCACGATGAAGAGGTTGGCTCGATTAAGATTACCTTTGTCATTGAGAAAGTCAATATTAGCAATCGCAAATCCATCACCAGTTGTCTGAAATCCGAATATTGAACCAATGGTTGGATCTACGAGATAGGAAGATGATGCTACGCCAAGTCCTGGAGCACTTATCATTGTAGCCACAATAGTCGTGTATACTGTACGTCCACCATTTGCTCCACCAAAGACAATTCTAAGTTCATCACCAATCGTCTTGTTCCATAATAATGCATGGTGGTGGCTTATGATTATGCCATTCGTCGTGTTTTCCAGGTTAAATAGAACCTCTTCAGGTGTTCCCGTTACGAAGCTTTCAGGTGTAAATGCACCAACCGTAAGATACTGTTCAGCATCAACACCCATGAGGGAGAATCTCGTACTTCCCACTTGTGCCCAGGTCTCTATTACCGGGGTGACGTTTCTTATACCAGGATACGTCATGAGAGTTTCATTGAATCGTAGAGGACGGTTATCACATTCAATCCTCATATCACCACCAAGAGCATAACGGATTTCGTTGTCCATTGTTGCCTCAAAGCTCGTGCTTTGTATCACCATCATCATGGTTGTGGTGAGTGTTAGAGTCAAAATGATCAATAGAGGTACGAACTGTCTCGTGCGTCTTCGGAGACTCTGGCTGAGATAGAGGGTCTTTTCACCCATCAGGAAATTTGTACTACCAGAGAGCCTTGCGGTGATCATCTGCATGAATCTGGATCCGAGGTAGGCGGCACCAAATAACAGTAGTGTAGCTACCAGAATCTGGACAAGAGCTGTTGCACCAGTAGGTGATACGAGCATCGGTAACAAGTATAGGATTGCCATTATTCCACCTAGTCCAAGACCGTATTTTCGAATATTGATATCAGCTACAGTCTCATCTGGTTCTTCAGAAGCTGGTTGACCAATTTCGGAAACATCTATCCTTCTTGCGACATGGATGAGGTAGGCTGCAGGGAGATACATCGCTATGGCTATGGCAATGACAATCGAAAGAAATGAAAACTGAGTACGGGAGAAGAACTCCATGTAAATCGTGAAGTCAAATGAGAACAATCCAGTTGACGAAGCAATCAGGGGCGCCATAAAGACTGCCAGTATAAGTCCCACAAGGAGTCCCATGATACTTAGGAAGATGGATTCCCACATGAAGGTTGAAAATACTTGATTGAAAGATGCGCCTTTTGCGCGTAAAGCACTGATTTCGCCCTTGCGTCGTGAGACAGAGGTCTCTGAAGTAAACACCGTGAGCATCATGCTCATGATCAGGATTGGTAATGCAATTACTGAAAGAACTTGGCTATTTAGATAAGTCGTAATGAAGGCGCTAAGTCGCCAGAGCTCGTAAAGGCCATCTACATACACGCCGTCATATTCTGTTTCAATCTGATTCTTAAGATTGACAAGAGTTGTAACTATATTAGCTGCACCCACGCTCTTGAGATTGTCCTTATTGGGCTTCATGTATACAGCAGGGTCAAACCAGCCACGGTTTATTATTGATTGAACATCTTGTACTTCAAAATCTGAATCAAGCATCAATAT
>JAEOST010000360.1 GCA_016840245.1 Candidatus Thorarchaeota archaeon | reverse complement strand
TCTATTGTTATTGCATTACCTTTCATTGCTGGCTGAAATAGAAATTCATCGCTCTACCATTGTATCTGGTTAAAATCTGTGCATTGCGTATAGCTTATAATGGACGCAAGCTGCTCAACGAGATAATTCTGTAACCAAACGGTGGTGGAAGTTTGAAGATTATTGTTCTTGTGAAACAAGTGCCCGAGGTTGCTGAGGTAAAAGTTAACCCAGAAACAGGCACTCTAATTCGAGATGGTGTTCCAAGCATCTTGAATCCTTTTGATGAACTAGCTGTGGAAGAGGCTATCAAACTCAAGGAACAGTACGAAGGTGAAGTGACAGTTATCACTATGGGTCCGCCGCAGGCCGTTGATGTCTTGTACAAGGCAATGGCTATGGGCGCTGATAAAGCAGTTCACATGACCGATCGCATATTTGCGGGTGCTGATACATGGGTAACAGCTCTGACACTTGCAGAACAAATCAAGAAGATGGAATATGATATTGTCATTGCTGGCAAGCAGGCAATTGATGGGGATACAGCTCAGGTAGGTCCTGAGATTGCTGAGATTCTTCGTATTCCCCAGATTTGTTATGTGCGCAAGCTTGAGATTGATGAGAACGGAACTCATGTGACTGCTCATAGAGAAACAGATGAGGGTTATGATATAGTTCGTGCGAAAATGCCCGTGCTAATAACAGCAACCAAGGGGCTCAACGAACCTCGTCTACCAAACATCATGGGCATTATGAAGGCTAAGAAAAAGCCTCTCGAGGTCATTGATGCAGCAACTCTTGGTGTTGACGAAGACAGACTCGGTCTAAAGGGATCACCTACAACAGTTCGTAAGGTATTCCCCCCGCCATCCAAGGAAGGCGGCATCAAAGTCGAAGCAGATGATCCAAAGGAAGCAGCAAAGAAACTTGTTGAGTTCCTACTACAGAAGGGGGCAATCTAGAGATGGGTCTTCTATATGATAAAGACAAATGCACAGGATGCATGTTATGTATCAAGTCCTGTAACTTTGCAGCCATTGAGAAAGATGGTGACAAGGTCAAGTTTGACTTTGACAAATGCGTTCTCTGTGGTTCGTGCGAAGAAGTCTGTAAAGACGATGCTATCTTCATTGAACGCCAGATTATCGATAAAGAAGCAATCGCAGAGTACAAGGATGTCTGGGTTGTTTGCGAAACCCATGGTAGTAAACTCAAAGGTGTGTCCTACGAACTCGTCACAAAGGGACGTGAGCTCGCCGACAAGCTTGGTGAGAATGTTGTAGCTGTACTTGTTGGACATGAAGTAGAGGGTTATGCTGAGTCACTCATCCATCAAGGTGCGGACAAGGTCCTAGTAGTTGATGATAAGATTCTGGCTGATTACACAACAGATGCATTCACAATTTCAGTAGTTTCCCTTATCTCGCCAAGAAAACCAGCTGTTGTTCTCTTTGGTGCGACAAGCAATGGTAGAGACCTTGCTCCAAGAGTTGCAGCTCGACTAGCACTTGGCCTGACTGCTGACTGTACTGGACTAGATATTGACGATGAGCGTCAGTTAGTACAGACTCGACCTGCCTTTGGTGGAAACATCATGGCAGAGATTCTCTGTCCATACACCAGGCCACAGATGGCCACCGTGAGACCTAATGTCTTCAAACCAACTGAGCCTGACACATCCCGAACTGGAGATATCGAAAAGGTTGAGCTCAATATCAGCCCTGTCCAGGTACGAACAAAGGTTCTCGAGAAAGTTTCAGAGATCACAGAGGGAATGATATCCGTTGAAGAGGCTGATGTCATTGTCTGTAGTGGCAGAGGTATCAAAGAACCAGCTAATCTAGCCCTTCCTGAGGAACTTGCGAAACTATTGGATGCAGCAGTTGGCGGTTCTCGACCCATTGTTGACCTAGGCTGGCTTCCACCAACTCAACAGGTAGGTCAGTCTGGACGTACTGTTTCGCCGAAACTCTACTTTGCCCTTGGAATCTCTGGAGCCATACAGCATTGTGCTGGAATGGGATCAAGTGAGATCATAGTTGCAATCAACAAAGACCCAGAAGCCCCTATCTTCGAGATGGCGGACTATGGTATTGTTGGTGACATCTTCGCGATTCTCCCTGAGATTATTGCTGAGATAAAACGTGTTCAAGCCGAGAGGTAGAACGTATACTAGCCCAGCCCTAAGAGGCTGGGTCTCTTCTTCTTTATTTTATGACATCGAGGAGAATACTGATATACAACCGTTAGTCGTTTGTTAGAACAATTTAGGACTTCATTGAACATTGAAGGGAATTTTGACTTTCATCGATAGCGTCCTGTGGTTAGGAGGAAATCATTAGATGAAAAGTCAAATCCGAATCTCACTTGTGCTTATTCTGTCTTTATTTTTGGTGATGGGTCCCAATTTGATAATGGAAACCAGCGTGAGCGATTCCCCAGATGATAAAAAATCCATGCAGAAGGTAAAGAGGATTTCACCTTCTTATACAGTCCATGATCCAATTATGATAACACATGATGACAATTTTACCACAGAAGGGTTCACCGGTGGTGGAACCTGGAACGATCCATATGTACTCGAAGGTGTTAGTATCACCACCAATGGTATCTGTATATCTATCAATCACACTCGTGCAGTGTTCGCTATTGAAGACTGTCTACTAACCTCGACAAGTGGACAATCTAGTTATGGCGTATATCTCCGAAATGCTACGGGAGG
>JAEOST010000359.1 GCA_016840245.1 Candidatus Thorarchaeota archaeon | reverse complement strand
GGAAGTTGATTTGGATGATAGGGGATAAAGACTGCAATGCAACAGAATACAACAAGGAAAAGCACGGAGCGTGTGAAACCTCGTTCTGACTTTCGAGTATGCCCACTTACTAGATCTAAAATCAAAGTAGCAAGTACTGAACCGTAGATGATCATTCCAAGGATAGAGAACAACCAATCAATGAGTAGGGGGGTAACAAGCACTGTTAGATTCGGTGCAGAACTCCAGTATTCAACTGGTAATGTACCCCATCTTAACACATGACGGACCTCATGCCAATCTGAAAAGATTGAATGGTGCCAATCAGTATACTGAATCCAAGGTAGAAGGAAAGCAAATCCAAGAAGTACAACTGTGATAGTACGTGGATTTCTAATTAGTTTGATAATTCTAGATGGCTCCATTGTGAAGAGAATTGAAATCACCCAATATGAGGCCAAGAATACAAAAAGGGATACAATGATAAAACGTGGAAACGAACTTGGTAAACCTATGAATGGATAATAATCATATTTGAACTCTAAAACACCCTCTCGGAGTCCTTCGGGGAGTGATATCGTTTGTTCCGGGAATTGCAGGTTGCTTTCTAGTGGCTTTGCATGTATCTCCCATCGTGGAAAGTAGTATGTAGCATCATTTGGATAAACTACATGATGTCCGTGGTAGGCGGTAATTACCCATACAAAGGGAATGAGTGGATATACGCGAAAATGTAAACGGACCACATCAAGACGAAGTTCAACTAGAAAATGTTGCCCCACGGTTACATTAAGGTCAACACGGAAGAAACTTGTCCAGTGAGTCATGTCCAATTCGTAAAGCCCTGCAGGTACTAGAAAAGTTTCATTCACTTCATCTGGAAAGTAGTAAATGGATCCGATATGAGTTCTCAAGGGTCCGGCTACAACACGTCCTTCGTCAGGGTTAGAAAAAATGCTTATTCCGTCTTGATCTTGATAATCGATTGTTACTGGGCATAGATCTACATCCGAAGTTACTGTAAAAAGAAAGCCATTCAGTAAGATAGATGCTCGGAATGTGCAGCTTATTGAGATAGAAACTTCAACTTCTCCAAAAGGTGCTTTATAGTGCAATGATTCATAATCAGTGAGGTCCACTGGTAGATGGATTTGTTTGCTATCTCCTTCATTAATCATCATAGTTTCATGCACACGATTGTATGGCCAGTTTATACTATACCGGTCTTCCTTGGGATACGAAAACGTGAGATTGACCTCACTGATTCCAGATAATCCCTTCAGATCGAGTTCTACGTCTACAAAGGACAGATTCCCTAGTGGGAGCACGAAATCACGAGCCAGTGTCACTGAACATGTATCAAAAGGAGACCCTTGTAGATGTATGTTGACACCATTGGATTCAGGTTCGACATAGCCTTGTTTTGAATCAACCCACCACCCATACTCGCCTTTGAATGGGGTCTCGTTCCGTATTATATACTCTGAACTGAGATTGAATGGAGTAGAGGTTATTACATGACCCGTGTTTTCTGGACCGTTTCTGATTTCGGTTAATTCAATTGTTGGGAGCATAACGATGTTGTCTTCGATTTCATTGATTGCCGGAGTTAGGACTGAAATTAGTATGATAAGTAGAAAGAGGGCTGTACCTACTTGCTGAGTTCGGGTCATTTCAGGAGAGTCCCGACCTGATCTACTAATACTGTCTCTAGGATACAACTAATCCTCTCCATCTCCACAGACAAGAGATTGTGAAAACAAGATATTAAATCTCTGTTTTGTAGGGATTATCTTTCTGGTAACAGTATATCTTGAGCAATTACACGCCCATTTGAGTCAAAGTCGACTCCCTCCATCTCCAAAATCATACGTTTCATCTTGAGGCCTCCTTGAAATCCACCCAATGTTCGATTAGTACGTATTGCTCGGTGACAGGGCACAACTATAGGAAAGGGATTTCTAGCAAGGGCGGACCCAACAGCTCGAAATGCTTTGGTTCCAATCTGTTTGGCTACCCATGAGTAAGATGCTGTCTTACCTCTGGGAATCGTGCGTTCTGTGTGCAGAACTTGGAGTTGGAATGGATAACAGAGGGAGGTATCAACATAGGTCATTGGTATGTCTACAGAATCTCCATTGAAGAACTCCAGAATCAAATCGGATAATTCCGTCATCTCTGGAGATTTACCAGGTTTGGCATCTGGGAACAGTTCCTTGATCTTTGAGAGGGTATCATCCTTTTTTCTAGGTAGAAGGATCTCAACGGCCTTTGAGTCGATTTCTGTAGCCTTGAAGATTATTCCAAAGTGGCCAAATCCACATCTACCAATTAGGTACTTCATAGTCAATCACAAGATTGGATAATCAACCCCTACATATTCATTCATATCGGAATCACCGAGTTATCAGAGTGATAACAGAGGATTCATATCAAGTTGCAAAACGCTGAAACCATTCGTAGGTGACACATAGGTGACTGATGACAAACACGAATATGCATGTATGGTCTGTGGAACACAATTAGTCTACGCCAGTGATGCTATTGAGCAGACCTGCAATTATTGCGATGAGGTCTATCAATCACCCATATATTGTCCGGATGGCCATTTTGTGTGTGACTCCTGCCACTCTAGCGATGCACTGGCCTTTCTTGGGCGACTAGCTGAGAACAGTAAGATTGTGGAACCCCAAGAGGTAGTTGAATTGGCATATCAACATCATAGTGTTCATTTTCACGGACCAGAACATCACGCTCTTGTTCCAGCAGCTCTATTGATCGCCATGAAGAACCGGGGAATAAAGAGACCAGATGGAGTTGACATCACTGCAGAAACGGTTCTTGAGGGGATAAGAAGAGGTGCAAAGATACCTGGAGGGTTCTGCGGGTATGCAGGAACTTGTGGTGCATGTGTTGGTGCAGGAGTTACAGTTGCACTATACCTTGGTTCTACACCTAGGCGTGCTAGGGAAAGAGAAATGGCACATAGAGCCACGGCAGAGGCAATTGAGATGGTGCGTGACGGACTAGTACGCTGCTGCAAGAGATCAACATTCTATGGATTGACTGCGGCCATGAACCTGCTACGACAGACCTCGAATATTGATTTAGGAACTGTTCCTCAACCAAAGTCCTGCCAACACTCTGAGAGAAATCGTGACTGCGAGAAAGAAAAATGTAGATACTATCCCGGTAACTAATTTCCCAAAAAAATCAGGTTCCATTCCAATCCTCTAAGAGGATACATGGTTCAAACATATCACTTGTCAACAAGGTCAGTATGGTTCATTCGACCTGAATAAAGCGGATTTCATTGTAGTCGGTTATGACACGAATTCGACCGCGAAGCATATCATCTATGCGAGAGTCACCTGTGTCGACTTTCAGGGTACCACCCTCAATCCCACGAAGTTTAGCAGGTGTACAAATCACACGGATACGGTCTTTCCCAATTTTCTCAATAACTCCCGGACTGATCTGTTGATTACCGCGCCCGAACAACATACCTTGATGACCAATGGGTGAAACGATGATCCATGAAATATCAAAGTCCTCAATAATCTCCAGAATCTGTTGCTCATTCACATCATTGTGAATGACGCCGTTGTGATAGACATCAACTCCTAGTGTCGTCTTCTTCACTTCAAGTAAGTCGGTCACAGTCTTGACGGTAGTACCAGGTCCCAAGATGTAGAATCCTTCTGGCTTCATCTCATCAATAATGAATCGTGCAATTGCCTCTTGTGCTTCATGTTCGTCGATTGTTTCAGGACTTGCCTGTTTCGCACCCTGAAATCTGGCAGGAACTGCAGGACCCTTCAGATAACCATAGAGACGTATGATGAACTGATCCTCTCTGAATGCTTCCTCATCGGCATCCATAATCTCAAAGTCTGCTGGCATAATGGTCCCTGATAACACCAGACGAACCACCTCAGCTGCATCTGCTGGATTAACAACAAAGATTCCACTGTACATCTTTACTCCGGAGGGTACTCCAAGAACGAGGAGGTCATCAAATCCACCCTCATCAACTGCATCGAGGATATCTCGGGCCGTGCCATCACCGCCTACAAACACCAGTAAACGGACTCCTGCTTCATAGAGTTCCGTTGTACATCGTTGTGTATCCTCGGCACTGGTCCATCCACTAATCAGGATGGTCTCGACCTTATGAGGTATCCCAACTTCCTTGGCTACACGTGCGCCCATCTCATTCGGACAGACTAGTAAATCCAACTCAACAACAAATGCAGTGATTAATCGCAATAACGCCTCAAGAAACTCCTTGGCACGGTCGGGTGCAATTGGGTGTGCACCCCTTTTGATTGCCTCTTCTACAACGCCATCAGTACCCTTTAGACCAACCTTACCGCCCATTCCTGCAATAGGATTGATGAGTAGTCCAATCTTCATTAAATCCCAGCCTGAATCATGTTTTGATGGCATCAACTGCTGCTGCAGTCATTATCCAAAAACAGACACGTACAAGAACTTCCTCAAGGAACTTATCTCGGTTATCAGGAGTTGCATCTTCTGGCCAGCGGTTCTTTCGATACTCATCGAACTTCTCAAACGTCCGGCCATATTGAGTAGTTAGAGGGATCTTAACTTTCTTATCACAGACTGTTGTGAAAGACCGAATCCAGAGGACATAATCCAGATTCAGTTTCATCACCATTTTACGCATGATCTGGAAGAATCGTCTATCGTTTATTGGTTCCCAATCAATAGTCTTGAGTGCCTCTCTGTCGGTGCCACTAATACGTTCACTGTTGAATTCGCATTCCTTATCCTCAAGGCAACGGGCCTTAGCATAGATCTTTCGATCTGTAATCCAAATTACAATCTCATGTCCACCCTTCTTTCGGAATTTCTTGTGATTACCTGCAGGTAGAACAGCTTCGAGTGTGCCTGATACAGGGTATCGTCCCTTTGCCTTTGTGTAGACATTCAGAGCCCAGCCTATTGCTGGCAGTGTGTTGACTCCGTAGAATTCATCTGGCTTCATTTTACGAGTTCTGCTCTAACCTTCCTCCTGATATGCCTTCGGTTCAATCACAAAATGAAAATGGGGGCTCAGAATGAGGGGGTTAAATATTCTTCTCGCGCTGTTTGACTAGAACTGTGGCTAACTCCTCGAATGTGTCAATGATACCTTCCCCAGTCTTAGCAGACGACTCGATATAGGGCATATTGTGACTATCAGCAAAGGCGCGACCCTCAGCAGGCTCAACAATGCGGTCAGGGAGGTCTGTCTTGTTAGCGACAAGAACCAGAGGAATCTCCTTGTTTATTGCCTTCATCAATTCGTCAAGCCATTCTTCAAGAGCCAAGAAAGTCCGACGACGAGTAACGTCAAAGACTAGAATCCCGCCACTTGCACCTCTATAGTACATTGGCCGTAAGATCTGGAACCGAGATTGTCCTGCAACGTCCCAAATCTGGAGCTTCACAGTGAGCGTCGAACCATCGATGGACGGAACCTCGATGTTCTTGACCGCAAACTGAGAGCCAATAGTTGTCTTGTAGTCAGTGCGGAAGAACCCATGGGAGAAACGAGTGACGATGGCAGTCTTGCCAACAGCGCCTTCGCCCAGCACCACTATTTTAAACAAATAATCATAAGAACTACTAATCATCTATGCCCCCGTTTTATTTAATATGGTTGTTGGATTTGACGGCAACAAATAGTCGTATGT
>JAEOST010000358.1 GCA_016840245.1 Candidatus Thorarchaeota archaeon | reverse complement strand
GCACTCTTCGCAGTCTTGAGCCTCATTGATTTTGGTTCAAGGAATTGAGCGTGTCCTCCAAGCTCAGTAGCAGCTGCTTCAAAGGACTGTCTAGTCCTGACAGATGGATTGTAGAAGAACATGAAGAATGTACGTCGGTCTAGGCAATTGTTCAATGGGTGGTCATACCTGTTTGCCTTCATCTCAAATGAGAGATCGAGCGTCTTTTCTAACTCCTCGATACTCCAGTCTTGTGTGCATAATAAATCGCGACCTTTCAAATCAACCATGGTCATCACTCCCCAAGACGGAGATGCATCTATGATTTAGGTCTATCGGGAAACGTATATCGTCGAGAAGAAGGAGGTACTTTTGATAACTAGCGTCTCCAATGGACCCATCTTTCATCGTATCGTCTGTCTTTCCATAGTTCCTTTGCTCTATTACGTGCGTCTTCACGAGCACTCCAAAAGTGTTTGATTCCATCTTGGACTCGACTACGACGGACCAAGTTTCCATCGCTATCGGTACAATGACAGCAATACCTATTGTCAGGGTCTTCTCCACCAAAATCTTCTAATTTAACAAGTGGAATACCACATTCTAGACAGTAGGTTACTCGCTGCATTCTCTCTTGTCACCTACAGATAGTAGTGTCAAATTCTATATTAAGCGTCGTTAACTACGCAAGAGGTTTCCAGGCTGCATATAGTACATTTTGGGGGTAGCACGTCTGCCGATGCATTTTGAATGAAATGCCGATGGTCAATGAGGAGGGTGGGTTGACTCAGAAAGGAATTTATTCGACCTTCCTATTTGGAGGTCAGGGTATTTGCAATGCAAACGATAATGGAATTCTTACTTCAGGATTACATCACCCTAATCCTGCTTGTTCTGACGGTAATAGTATTTTTGTACGCACTCACGAAAACCAAGAAGGAAACTCTGAAGATCAAATCACTGCCAAAAGCTCCTGATGCTACTCCTGATGTTGGCAGAAGGAAGCGAATGAAGATGGCAATGCCAAGTGATACCAAGGAGGAGCTGCTTGAAGAATCACTTCCAGAAATGGCAAGTGAAGACCGGCGGATGGGGGCAAGGGCTAGGCCATCTGCAGCCGTCGCATCTGCTAGTCCAGTAGCAGATGGCATGGGTGCATATGAGGATGAGGCCGAAATGATGGGAGCACCTCCAACTGAAACACTTGGAGCAAGTCAAGCTCTTATTGAGCGCAAAGCATCACTCATCTACTGGGAGCGTATGTGTCTAGAGGAAGAATTCGAATTGTTTGTGTCTCTGCACAGACCAGAGTTCAAAGTATCCAGTCCTGATGGCGCAACAGTCCATGAAGGTGATACAACATACAAGCTACCCAAGACAGGACATGTCCGTATTATCCCAGTCTGCAGTGGATGTAATATCTCACCAGCCTATCGAGACATGAAGGTAGAAGAACTTGACAATGAAACAAGAGCAGAGTTCAAAGTCCTACCAGTTAAAGAGGGAGAGTATGATCTGAATGTTGAATTCCAGATTGTGAATGCCGATGGAACTCTTACACCAGTAGGATCAGAAACAACCAAGGTGACTGTTCAGAAGAAACCCATCGAACTCGATTTGAGATTCATGAACATTAGTGTGTCACGAAGAGTTCCTGCATTCTTCTCAATGTGTGGTAGCATCTTTGGTCTGTTGTCCTTCGTTCTTGCACGATTAGGAGTCAATCTGAATGAAGAGATAGTTGCCTGGAGTATGACTCTTGGATCTGGAATAGCAGGTGCAGTAATTCTCCTCCTTGCATTGATGCTGCTCTTGAAGGGTGTCAAACCAATAATGAATGAGATAGATATCTCATTTGGATAGTGGGATGTAGTGACTTAGATCACTACTTCCACATATGTATAGACAAAATGAACAGGAGCATCTAGAGGAGAGTTTGATATCCGAACGATGTGATACGGATGAGTAAGGGCTTGGGTTGCACCATTGTAATCCAGTTCCTGGTAGTACACTTTGAAAACAACTGAAGTCCTTTCAATACTCGTGATATTCAGGATATATCCTCCTGTTGAACGTACACCTAGAAATATTGCTACAATCCATTCTGTTGAGAAATCAATAACTGGCAACTCGGGCTCCGAGGACATGATTGAATGAATCTCTGCCCACACCGCACTCCAGGTTTCATTGTCCGTCACAACCAGAGTTCTT
>JAEOST010000357.1 GCA_016840245.1 Candidatus Thorarchaeota archaeon | reverse complement strand
GTTCGCAGTGGGCTCTGTTGTCGTGTTCTATCTCTGGAATAAAACCAACAATCAACCAGTTCCACCAAGTCCATCCGCCAAGAAGATGTTGGAAGAAATCTTTGAAGACTCGAATTCCGAATAGAAACCTAGCCTAGTTCGGTATCTGCGGATGTGTGTAAGAGTGAACAAAAGAGATAATATCTCAGAGTAGGTTTCGGTTAGTTGTTCGTGGTTTAGGAGCATTGAGAGATTTGAGATACCGTTCTATGTCCATTCTTTTCTTACTTGTGATTATGAATCCACTAGCAACATTGATTGCTTTTCCTCAAAATTCCGAAACTTCCCCTGATGGAGCAACTCCGTTATTAGTAGAAGAATTCCAACCAACACTCGATGTAGCTGTTCCTGAAGTTGGTGCAGACCAAGCTTGGGAGTTACTCGATGGTGACAACAATCCGATAGTCGGGAACGGAACCTTAGTGGCATGTCTAGATACAGGTGTAGATTGGCGACATCCTCACCTATGGTTTGCAGATGGTGGTGAGTTTGACTGGATTGACTCAGATGTAGATGGCGAGTTTCAGAATTCGACAGATGGAATAGATCTCGATGGAAATACATCATTGACTCTTTCTGAGAAAGCGTACTTCATCGATCTTGATGAAGATGGGGATTTCGATACTGGGACGGAGTGGATTTGGGTAGACAATATCACTCAAGATGGAGTCCATCAAGATGGAGAACCCTTCTTTGTAGTTAATGATCTGGACTCGGATGGTGCTCTGGACTCAAACGAGAAGCTTGTGATGCTAGGCACTCCCAAGACCAAATACATCGTAGAACAGGATCCAGTTACAGGAGAAACCATAGTATGGGATCGTGATGTCAACCTCACAAGTAGTACACATATTGACAGAGATGGACACGGGACCGCAGTTTCTGGTATCATTCTTGGTGGACCAATTGGATTCAGACAGCACGTAGGAGTAGCTCCCGGTGCGGAACTAATGATGATTCGCATCCACGGGTATGATAATGAAACACTTGATACCATTGAGGCCCTCGAAACTGCAAGATCTTTGGGTGCTGACGTTATCCTCCTAGAGGAAGGTCAATGGATTGAACGATTTCTTGATGGTTCCTCTGAAGTTGAACAGCTCATAAACGAGTTAGTAGAAGATGGAATCCCGGTTATAGTACCAGCAGGGAATCTCGGAAATGAGGATAAACACTGTAAGTTTGATGTTGAAGTGGCTGCTGATGATAACGATCACACAACAATGTTCCAAGTCCCTACAACTCTCATGACTGACTCTATCTGGATTACTTTTGTGACACAAAGTGATGTTGATTTCATGGATGCAGAGATTCAGGTTATCACCCCAGACAATGTGATAACCAACCTACATCCACAATATGGAGATCGAAACTATGGTGTAGATTTCAACGGACTAATCGATGTAAGGTATCAGTCGTATGTGTTGAACTCGTCTAGAGATACTAAGATGTTACACATCAATATGCAGAAACCAATTGCACTTGGGGGCGTGCCGAGAAGTGACACATCATACCGGATAGAGATTGGACTTCCTGCTAATGCTACAATTCACGGATACATCTCCGAGAATCCGCAGAGATGGTCAGGAGGGGTGATATGGACGAGAGATGTATCCGATGAATATGTCCTGACGCATCCTGCAACAGCAGATGAAGCAATTCCGGTTCTCTCCTATCACACGCGGTCACTGTGGGATACAGAAGGGGATATCTCCGAGTTCTCGCCTCTCGGTCCGAGAATCGATGAGGTTCCCAAGTATGGCATCGCAGCACCAGGTGGATTTGATATTGTGAGCTGCTATAGTGATGGATCGTACTGGTTGTCGTGGTATAATGGCCCTTCAGATGACCTTCCGTACACACCAAGGTTTGGAAGTTATCGGCTCATCAGTGGAACAAGTGCTGCAGGAGGTTTTGCGGCAGGGTGTGCAGCATTGTTGTTACAGGTAAAGCCTGATGGAGGTGGAATTGTTGATGAGGTCATGGGCGCAACAGCACGGTCTGATGCATATACTGGAACTGTTCCAAATGAGATATGGGGGTATGGAAAGCTGGACGTCCTAGAAGCCGTGAATCTGATGCTTGATATACTAGAGGACGAAACTCCTCCAACAGTTGGTGTTCCCCAGGTCAATCCACTCAATCCCGTTACTACAGATAACATAAGAATCAACGTCAGCGCATCAGATGATGTACTGCTCAATATTGTGTCAATCTCATTTTCTGCCAATGCAGTCATAGGAGATTTGCTAATGACAAGAAACGGTGACTGTTTTGAAGTGTGGGTAGATGCGGAGGACCTCGGAAACACAGTCGAGTATCATATAGTGGCAATCGATGTTGCAGGTAATGAAGCAGCAACTGACACATATCAAATTACCATACAAGATCCCTCTTCACCAATCGATATTACCCTCATTGTCATTTTGGCCTCGATAGGACTAGTAGTAGTTCTGATATCAGCTGTCGTCATCCGCAAGAAACGGATGACCTAGGATTGAGAAAGCCAGAAGCACTAGGTTGGTGCTTCCCGCTTTCCAGTCTCTGGAAGTACAAACATGAGCAGGGTCGCAATGGCAACTACGATCACTAGATAGATGATTGAGTAGAAGTATGATGGACCCACTCTGAATACTTCAAGAAGAATCGAACCAGTGAAACCACCAAGGTTACCGAACCAGAAGGCTATTCCAGTACTAGCTCCAGAGAGTTCTGGCCCTACACTAGGCAATTCTTCTAACATTGAGAGACCTATCGGCATCACAGCTATCAGGAAGAAGCCCAAGACTGCTGAAAAAAGGAACGTTAGACCGACAATG
>JAEOST010000356.1 GCA_016840245.1 Candidatus Thorarchaeota archaeon | reverse complement strand
GGACTGTCCTGCTAATAATCTTCGCAGTTGTAGTGGGTATCATAGCATATACAATAGCACCTCCTGACATTGAGCCTGGTGACTACGAGGTGGAGGTCATTGTAGCTGCACCTTCCATTGACACTAGTATTAGCTTCAACATGTCAATTACATCAAGTGGACAGAATGAGTACAACACGTACATCGCTGTGGGCGATTCCACCAATGTATCAGTCTTGGTTTCAACAAAGACTGTTGTGGAGCCTCAGAGTAAAATCAGGATTGTCATAACTGCTGAAGGAGAAATCATTAGAGCAGAACATATCACTGCAAAAATCGGCAATTACAATGAATTCAACATAACCACGAGACCAACCAAACAAGCTGGCCAAGTCTTCACAATCGAATATCAGCCATTGGTCAGATCAAAATCAGCTGTATTGATTCTTGCAGTTGTTGCAGTATTGTGGTTCTCTGAAGGAATTAGTCTCGTAGCTACATCAATTCTGATCCCTGTCTTAATTGTCTTAGCAGATATTCGAACGCCGCAGGAAGCTCTTATGCCATTCTTTGACCCAGCTGTAGCTTTAATCTTTGGCGGGTTTCTAATTGGACGCGCGTTGAGCAAGTATGAACTCGATAAACGCTTGGCGCTAATGATTCTCTCTCGTAGTTCAGGAACAGGGTCAGGTCTCTTGTTGACAGTAATGGGAGTCACAGCATTCCTGTCTATGTGGATAAGTAATACTGCATCAGCCGCTATCATGATTCCAATTGCACTAGCTGTCATCTCAAGGATTCGCAATGAAGAAACTCGGGGTAAGTATGGAAAGGTCTTGGTCCTCGGAGTAGCATATGCTGCAACTTTAGGAGGTGTAGCTAGCTTGGTAGGGTCACCGCCTAATCCACTGGCTGCAACCTATATCAATTCATTTCTTGGAGTTGAATTCTCATTCATGAGCTGGATTCCATTTGGACTTCCAGTTGTTCTCATTATGCTTCCAATAGTCTGGCAGTGGTTGATGATTCGGTTCAAATTGCCAAAGTGTATAGATGACATGCAGGACCTCAAAGAGATATCTGAGAAAGAATATCTAAAACTTGGACCGATGCCGAGAAACCAGCAGATTGTAGTTGCAATCTTCATCAGCGTCATTGTTCTATGGTTCACAGAGAAGCTTCCAGATTTCATAGCAAATGTCATTGGATGGTCAGGTCATGGAATCTCAAGTGCGATAGTTGCTCTCATGGGAGGACTTGCTCTCATGGTGCTAGGTCTACTTGATGAAAAGGATGTATCTTCTGAGATAAGTTGGTCATCATTACTCATCCTCGGAAGTGGCATCGCCCTTGGTGGTGCCATGATAGATACAGGAGTTTCCGCATTCCTTGCCCAACAGATGATTGGACTGAGTATTCTGCCACCATTTCTAATCGTTGTAGTCGTAGGAACTTTGGCGGTTTTGATTACGATGGTTGCATCAAACACAGGGGCTGCAGTCATTCTGATTCCGATCGCAATCCCGCTAGCAACAGCTTTGGGTATGGATCCACTCCTCTTGACCATGGTGATTGCAATTGCAGTTTCTATGGACTTTGCTTTGCCAACAGGGACACCTCCATCGACTATTGCTTATAGTACTGGTCGTGTAGAGATGGATGAGATGGTGACCACAGGTCTTGTTGTTGATTTCATTGCAATTCTTGTCTTGACTCTTGGTGTTGTATTCATCTGGGCACTATTAGGACTTGTGACAATCTGATTATGCGTTTCACGGCAAGTTTAAATCGAACATGAATGGGTCTACCCAGAGTGTGACCAAAATGAATTGGATATCCAGGATAATTAATGGTGATGCAGGGGAATATGCCCACGCCAAGCTGATGAAGTATGGAATTGGTGATCACGTTGGCCCTAGAGTAAATCTTAGAGTGAGTAAGAAGAGTATTAACTTCAAGGCAGATCTTGATACGGAAGATGTTTTCCTACAAGGCTATTTACAAGGAGCTCCTGAGGGATCCCACAAAATTTCAGGTCTAGTTACCTCATATGGTGATAGAACTGCTGAGTTTGACACATTGACCATGCCGATCTTCTGGAAGAAATCTGGAGGTAAAGGTCCAAAGGTATTCAAAGCAAAGATCAAGGAAGTTGCTCCTCTTGCTGATATCAGAGCACTTGCTGAATTGACAGGGCCCACAACGTTCTTCCTCCTTTCGATGAGTCCCAGCGATGGAACGAAACCGTGGAAACTCACTACTAAAACATCGTTCCCGAAATCGGGAACATCAGATGTAGAAGAAGGCGAGAAAGAAAAGGATCCGGTTTTTACAAAGGGTGCTTTGGGTAACACACCAGAAGTCTTTGATTATATAGTGGACCAATTAATTCCTGATTTTAAAGAGAAAGTTACTGACAAAGTTAAGACCATAAGAATCAGACAAAAAATCATTATTGATGATATCGTCCCACCTGATGATCCATCACTGTCATTCACAGAGAAGAGAAAACTGGCAAAGAAGAAAGGAAAACTAATCAGAACAATCAAAATCGACGATGAAGAATACAGTGCAGAGTACTCATTCTTCGTTTAAGAAATGTACCGAGAGCTTTAAATTGGTACAGCCCTCGGCGGTCCTGACCATCAGAGAATTGAGGTAAACTTGATGCTACAGATTATCTTCGAGACAACCTATGCCATCTATGCAATCGTGTTCGTGATCCTAGGTTTAATGGCTCTAGGTTGGCTTGTAATCCATGTTGAGGCAGGTCGCCATCAGTCAAATCTCAAGGTTGCGTTTGCAGTTACTATTGGTGCACTCTTCCTAGGTTTTGGCATCCACTTCTTTCTATTAGCAAGTGGAATTTGATTATCGATAGAAATTCGTCGGTTTCCAAAAGGTCCCGACGACTCTATCCACACAACTGTTATTTAATGACTCAGAGAAGTTTCTATATAATAGGTCAGTGAAACCCAGGGCTCTATAAGAGGAAATACTAATTGGTTCTTGATCCCGATCTGGAAAAGCTCGCCAAAGAGAGCAGACATAGGCTTGTTCAAGAGTTTGCTGAGAAATATGCGAACTTGAATGAGAGAACACGCCGTGCACCAACTGGAGAGGCTGAAGTAATAGCCCAGAAATTCTCGTGTTCACTCCAGATAGCAATTGTTGCATATCTCATCAATCTCGAAGGAATCCTCAGTGTTGGAGAAGCTGTTACTTTACTGACTACTGAGCTTCAAAGAAGAG
>JAEOST010000355.1 GCA_016840245.1 Candidatus Thorarchaeota archaeon | reverse complement strand
GGCAGGATTACTTCCCAGTGGAGAACATCCTGACAGAGTACTGTCGAAGCTACACTCAGGAGCTTGGTAAAGATAATGTTGCGTGGGATATGGACGCAGAGGGTCATGGCTCTGCTGTGACTGGAACCATCATTGGATATCGACTTGACAGCACAACAGACTACTGGATCAATGGTGTTGCTGAGGATGCAAAGATAGTCATGCTCAGGTGTCTCTATTGGACTGGTGGGTCTGGTTCAGGATACGTCAGTACAACTGAACTACTCAATAATTGGGCAGACTGTATTGACTATGCTCGTTCTCTCAAGAATGGTGCTCTCAGTGGATACAACATGGTTGTCTCAATGTCTCTTGGTGTAGAAGCAACCAACACCAATCTGGCAAATGCTGTAGATAATGCTGAAAATGCTGGTATTGTTGTCTGCACTTCTGCAGGTAACAGTGGTCCATCCGCAGATACAACTGCATATCCAGCCAACTATGCTGACACAACTTCAGTTGCAGCAGCAGGTTATGTTGGCCTCACAGGTTCTTACGGTCTAACTGGTATATGGACAGATATCCCAGAGAATGATTTCTCTGATGTGTTTGTGTCTGACTTCTCCTCACGAGGAAAGGTCGACGTGACAGGTATAGGTGAGAATCTCGTTTTGCCATACTATGGTGGATACTACTACATCAGTGGTACAAGCTTCAGCTGTCCTCAGACCTCAGGCGTCTTTGCTCTGATGTTCGAGGCATTTGGATCAATAAGCGTTGCATGGCTTGAGGGTCATCTTCAGGACACAGCTGTTGATCTTGGTTATGCCAGTACTACTCAAGGTGCTGGATTCATCCAAGCTGATGGTGCAACTGTATAAATTCCGAGTCTAGGAAGGCTCTGGCCTTCCCTGCTCTTTCTTTTTTACTCAGTTTCAGAAAATCCCTTTTCTTGAAGGAATTCTCCAAACTTACAATCAACAACTTTGATGTGATTGATAAGCCAGTCAATCAGAAATGTGTTGATTGAGGAGCTTAATTGCTGGGTTGCACCCTCTTCTCTAAAATCTGAATCTAGGCTCTGAATCATTCCAATGAATTCTTTGTGCTGCTTCATATGGCCATCTTTCCCAGGAAAGCCCAATCTCTCCATGTGTTTTTCTTCAGTGGAGAAATGAAAATCAGTATAGTCCATCATAAAACCAAGAACCTTCATTATCTCACTTGGTCCTTGACCTGCTGAAACTGCTTTTGACAAGTCACTTATTCGCTGAATCAACATCTTATGTTGGTCGTCAATTAGCTCAACACCCACGGACAAACTATCGTCCCACTCAATCTTTGTCATGTAGATTCCTGCCTTGGTTTATTATTGTAGAATGGAAACCCTGTTGTAGGGCTCTGCCACCACCAACTGTGAAACTTTCTTACATCAAATAAGCATAACTGTAGAGAACTAATTAGACTCTTTTTGGGCTTAAGAATGCCTTATTTGGAGCCCAATGAACAAGATAATAAGGATACATTTTGTACGAAAATGTGCAGGTATACTAAGCATAAGGCACCTTCGACCGGAATTTGATGCGTGGTCATTCCACTGTTTTCTAGCTCCCATGGAAGAACATCCTAGTTTTGAACAACCTGCAATACACATACGAGACGAATAACAATGAGTTATGATAGAGAGCCGATTGAGGCTACCGTGGCTGAACTTAAGCCACGAATGAAGAACGTAACCATCTCATTCAAAGTAGTAGAGATGGGCGAGGAACGAGAGGTAACTTCCCGCAACGATGGAGCTACACATCGAGTTTTAGATGCTGTCGTTGGTGATTCAACTGGTACTGTTCAGGTGCCCTTATGGGATGACACTATTGATGCTGTCAAAGTAGATTCTACTTACACACTCACAAATGGCTACACAGGCCTTTTCAGAGGTAACCTACGCTTGAATGTGGGTAGGTACGGTCAGCTTGCTGATGCTGAGGAAGCCATTGAAGAAGTCAACATGGAAGTTGATATGTCTGCTGAGGAACATGAAGACACCAGACGTCGTAGAGATTACGGTGGCGGTGGTCGTGGCGGCGGCGGTTACGGCGGCAGAGGCGGCGGTGGCGGCTACGGTGGTGGCGGCGGCGGTTACGGCGGCAGAGGCGGCGGTGGCGGCGGCTACGGTGGCGGCAGTAGAGATCGACGTGGTGGTGGCGGTGGCTACGGCGGCCGCGACAGACGTCGTAGGTAATTGTAATCTAAATACTAATACAACTGCTTGCAGTTGAACCGATAGGTAACCTCTTGGGGTTGCCTGTCAATTTCCTTTTTCTTATCATTCAACACAATCTGTCGCATTACTTTTCTATGGCTTTACGCAATAGATAGTTGGGTTAGTTGAATGAATATAGATAAGCCTCTCCCAAAATGGATTCTGATTACCATTAGTGGTTCTATTGTTATTTTGTTCTATTGCACTTTCACATTCATCTCATGGGGTCTCTATCCCGATCCATTCGGTCCGGTGACACACTATCTTAGCAGGCTTGGTAACTTCGACTACAGCCCATTTGGAGCCTATTTCTACAATTTGGGGTGCATATTGACAGGAATCGCTCTGATACCTTTCTTTCTTGGATTGTATATTTGGCACTCAGAGCGTACTATCGGTCGAGTAATCATGGTCTGCGGACAGATTGTAGGATTGGCTTCGGCCATTGCATTGATCATGATTGGTGTATTCTCAGAGGATCAAGGAGCACCTCATATGACTGCCTCCAGCATCTTCTTTGAGTTGAATTTTGTAGTCTTAATCATTGTGAACTTGGCTCTTCTTTTTCACCCGGCTTTCAATAAGATTATCGCTCTCTATGGTGTTTCGATTGATATCTTGACCTTAATCTTTGCAATTCAATTTGGAGGTCCATTAGTAGAGTGGTTTACCGTGTTTGGGTCACTTCTCTTTGTGGGATTGATATCATTAAATTCCCTGAAACTCCATTCTGATGAGAATGATGATGAACAAAAGGAGTCACTTCATCACTAGATAATGACATCGAAGCTCATCACATACTTTTTTAGCATTAACAGTAATCTTCAAGCAATTCACGTGATTTGAGAGGAGAATTGTATGGGCGACTTTCATATTCCTGGGGCACCTTTTTTGGTTTCAGTTCCAGATGATTGGAACGTAGTTATATCAACGACGGATTCCGGTGGTACTTGCATCGAAGCAGTTTCACCTCAGGAAACAACTAAAGCTGTTTATCATATATTCAATGCAAATTCAATTGATGAGGTACTTGCAGATCCTACTCCAAAAATAATCGCATACCATCCTGTTGACCTCAGATTTACTGCTAATGGTATGGACTGCTTGCTGTACAATGGATTAGCTACACATGACCTTATGGCAGTCTACCTCTGGGAAACTGCGCCTAACTTTCAACAGGCCGTTGATATGCCGAACGTATTTGATCAAACTGTTGCTTTTGTTGAAAATCAAGGAGTGGTGCTAAGGATTACGATTAATATGGATCTCTCTCCAGATGAATTTTCAGAGCATCCTGCTTTACTACTGATAAGTGGTGTTCACCCATATTCACCAACACTTGCACCGGATGAGGACCCCTTTGAGGCGACAACAGTTTCACCTCTTGATCCTTATCGTCAGTCAACTCTGCCAACTAAACCAATTACGCACAAGGGTGTCAGACTCACCAAAAGCACTCCGAAGAAAGGTGAGTTCAAAGCCTTGCTGGACCTTTTAGCTCAGCAGAAACCTCAGATATGGGTATTGAACAGGTTGAAGGCAATCAGTGATACCCTGAGGAACCATCGTGAGTATGGTGATTTCAGTAAGGATTTGGATACTATACGAGAGATGTTGAAGAAGCAATGGGGTATCAGTGATACAATCGAAGAAGCAATCGAATCTCGGGATCCTAAATCCCATACAGATCCTCCCGTATCTCCAGCTGATAAAGAAGCAAAAGCACCACCTCCTACACCCACAATCAAAGAAAGAGAATCAACACCTTCCTGTATGAAGTGCGGAACCCCCCTAGAGGAATCCTACAAGTTCTGTAGAGAGTGTGGTACTCCTACAACAACCAAACCTAAAAGATGGTCTCCATCTTCATAATCGGAATTGCTGATATATCACATCGCAATGATCTACGTGATATAACCGATTATCGTAGAGGTTAGCTCTATGCAACGAACCTATCTAACTCCAGATCATCACCAGAAACGAGTTGAGAGGCTCACTGAGAGTCTTTCTGAACAGGATATCTACACTTATCTTGTCTTCAATTCAAAGAACATCTTCTATCTTACTGGTCTTTCCTTCATTCCCACAGAGCGGCCAATTACACTGATAATTCATCAAGGTGACGTCAACTTCTTTGTACCATCACTTGAGATTGATCATGTACAACATCAGGTTCCATTTGTTTCGAATGTTTTCTCATATTTCGAATATCCCGATGAGAAACATCCAATGTACCATCTAGAAGAGGTCTTGATGAAGGAGTTAAAGATTAGTCCTAACAAAATCGGATCGGAGATGTCAGGGGCACCTGGATACTGGGGCTATCACGGACCTAGCCTCGAGGAAGTGACCGGTCTAAAGTTCAAGATCCTCTCTGATATCATCATGGACATGAGAGTCATCAAAGAACCAGAGGAAATCGAGCTCATGCAGGAGTCAAGCAAGTGGGCTGACAGGGCTCACAAATATCTCCAAGAGTATACTGAAGTAGGAGCCAATGAGATTGATGTCACAATCAGAGCAAGTACTCAAGGGTCCTACGACATGGTCAGTGAACTAGGTGAGAATTACCGACCCACTGGTTTCTCGATGTTCCCTGCAATCGCACTCTATAGAGGTCAGATTGGTCCGAACTCATATTTCCCACATGCACTATCTCGAGGCCTCGTCTTCAAGAAGGGTGACACACTTGTAACAGGGGCTTCTTCTGATGTGTATGGTGTCCATTCCGAGCTAGAACGAACAATGTTCATGGGAGAACCAACTGCCAGGCAAACAGAACTCTTTGAAATCATGCTTGCTGCTCAGGATGCTGCTTTAGAAGCTGCAGGTCCCGGAATTACATGTTCTGATGTTGACAAGGCCGCAAGAGACGTGTTCAAGAACAGGGGCGTCTTTGATTTAGTGCGACATCATACTGGACATGCCTTAGGTATGGAGGGTCACGAGAGACCCTTCCTTGACATTGGGTCTGGCGAAGTTCTTAAACCAGGTATGATATTCTCCTGTGAGCCTGGAATATATGAACAAGGTCTTGGTGGTTTTCGTCATAGTGACACATTTGTTGTGACTGAGGATGGTATTGAAGTAACTACAAAATATCCCCGTGATTTGTCAAGCTTGATTATTGAATGAGCGGAACTGTTTCCAAGGTAAATAAGAGCAGGAATGACTAATGATTCAGATACACATGGATAGAGGTTGATAAGACCATGTCACTATCTGAAAAGATTACTGTCCCTATATTCTGGATTTTAGTTATTTCATTCTTCACAATTTCCTTTTTAGCATCTTCAATCTCTGCACCT
>JAEOST010000354.1 GCA_016840245.1 Candidatus Thorarchaeota archaeon | reverse complement strand
TGGTGCACAGAAGGTTGAACAGACTGACGAATCTGAGGCCAGTGGAGAGCAAGATCCCCTATTGGTAGAGGCAGTTGAGAAGGAAATCCAAGCCACAGTAGCTGCCATTGACCGGATCTACGGATAATCCCCTCTAGTAAAACCTACGTCAGAGAGGCCAAGACTATGCCATCTAATACGGATACTGCCAGTCCTTCTTCCTCAATACGGTCTTATTTGGTGATGAAGGCCAAGACAGAGATAGCTCTTGAGTTGGCAGAAGAATGGTGGAACAGTAAGACAGTCCCTGATTATGTGCATGTACGTGGACTTGTAAAAACAGAACTCCCCGAATTTGTAGCATTATACAATCGCTGCTTTCTTGCATCTCCTGACCCATTCTGTCCCCTCTCTGTAGAAGAGGCAGAACATCTAGACTTTGAGGGTATCTTCGTTGCTGAACTGTGGAATGCACTCTCAGGTTTCATAGCCTGCTTTGTTGAGAAAGACGATGACTCATTCTATGGTGAAATCACAGGACTCGGGGTTCTCCCACAAAGACGGCGCAAGGGAATTGCAACTGCATTGATTATGCAGGCTTCAGAATATTTCATAGATGCTGGAGTCGATGAGATATATTGTGAGGTCTATGAGGAGAACACCCCCTCCCAGATGTTAATCCATGCGTATGGTTTTGAAGAGGTTGGACGAAGAGATATACCTGTGCAACGAGCACCCAACCCACCACCAGAATTGGATTTACCCGGTGGGAAAATAATGCGTAGACTTGGCCTTCGTCCTCGTCCAGGTTGTGAGGATTGCAGGGACATTTGACCTGATTATTGGAAGATAAAACCTTAAAATGAATTTCTCATAGTACTATATGTCGCGTATACTTCCTGTCATTTTTTGATGCAGGAAATAAGGAGGAGCGGTTTTCATTTGTCATATGATGTCATAGTCGTTGGAGCTGGACCTGCAGGGTCTATTGCTGCCTATGAGTGTGCACGCAATGGTCTCAAGACACTGCTATTGGAGAAATCACAACTACCCAGGGACAAGCCCTGTGGTGGAGCTGTTATGTATAGAGGTCTCCGTCTCGTAAATGGTGATATGCCTCGAAATTTGGTAGAACAGGAAATCTATGGACTTCGGTTTGAATTTCCAAGTGGTAAACATGCTGAATTCCAGTCTGATCAACTGATGGGCATAACGGCACATCGGTCTTTGTTCGATGAGTTTCTCGCGCGTCGAGCCTCTGATGCAGGAGTTGAATTATATGAGAATGCAAGAGTTGTGGGAGTGTCTCTTCATTCAGATAGAGTTTCGGTATCATTGGATGATGAGCGGGAGTTTAGGAGCACTATTCTGATTGGTGCTGATGGCGTAAACACAATAATTGGAAGGGCAGTTGGTCTGAGATCTAAGAGGAAGGACCTCTCAAAAGTGGGACTTGGCATGGAGGCTGATTTCTATGTTGGAGAAGCTGGTGTTGAGAAGGCTACGAACGGAGAACCCTCTATTCTACAGATGTTACCTGTGAGAGGTCGTCTCAGTTACGGCTGGATGTTTCCAAAACGAGAGCACCTTGCTATTGGAATTGCTGGAGGTGCTCTTCATATGCATCCATTACGCCCTACCTTTGATGTATTCTATCACGAACTCGGACAAAAATTGGGTGTTGATCTGATACCTGAGAAACGGAGAACCCACTTTCTTGGTGGATGGGGACTATACAACAAGAACGTCACTCAAAGGGTGATATTAATTGGCGATGCAGCAGGTTGGGTTGATCCCATGATGGGTGAGGGTATTGCGTACGCTATGATGTCTGGTGTACATGCAGCCAAAATCGTGACTGATGCCATTGAGCAAGGTCGTTATGATGAAACATTCCTAGAAGAGTATCATCATCTCTGTGCGAAGGCATGTGCTGCAAACTTTGGAATGGCTGCATGGGCAGGGAGTAGAAGCCTATCTTTTGTTGAATCATTACTTTCAACGATATCCGGTCACAAACTCGCTTCCGACTTGATGGCAATGGTTGCCAGAGGAGAAATTGGTTATTCTCAGATTCCATCACTTGTTGCGAGAAGGCTCCCTGTTGAAATCCCCAAAATGATTCGAAAAGTGTTGCTTACAAAACTGGGTTATGCTTTTTGAAAAAGTACTTAGGACTGTCTGTATCAAAGTGAGTTGCTTGTGAGTAGAATGCGTGCCTTGATTATCCTCCTACTGATAATATGTGTTCCAGCAGGGCCGCCGGTTCAGAACCAAGTTACCCATACTCTCAATTTCGATGGTGATAATGCATTTACCTACCTCACAGCGCAATGCGATTTTGGTTACAGGCCCCCTGGATCAGACAATCTGAGTCTGTGTAGACAATACATTGCTGAAACACTGGAATCAATGGGATGGATTGTAGAGATACAGAACTTCACCTATCGTGATACTGAATGTGCGAATATCATTGCTACCAGTAATGATGAATCCAATTCATCTATCATCCTAGGAGCTCACTATGACACCCGTCCACTTGCTGACCATGATCCCGATCCAGCTAACAGGAATACTCCTGTTATGGGCGCAAATGATGGTGCTAGCGGAGTCGCAGCCCTCATGGAACTAGCACGAGTCTTACCAGAGTATGTTCAATCAACAGTTGAGTTTGTGTTCTTTGATGCAGAGGATTCTGGTGGCATTGATGGATGGAGTTGGATTCAGGGATCAACCTACTATGTCACTCAACTGGATCAAGAGCGCAGGAGTAACATCAGTGCAATGATTCTACTAGATATGATAGGGGATGCAAATCTCCGTATCCCTAGAGAAATTTATTCATCTAACTCTCTTCAGGATGAAGTATGGTCCATTGCAGCATCACTAGGTTATAGCAGCGTGTTCCTCAATGTCACTGGTAGTGGTATATTAGACGACCATTATCCATTTCGTGATGCACACATACCTGCACTTGATATAATCCACTATCCATTCCCCTCGTCCTGGCATACCATTGGGGACACCCCTGACAAGTGTAGTCCTACAAGTTTAGAAAAAGTTGGAAAAGTTGTAGAGTACTTTGTTCTGAACAGCACAGGCTCAGAAGTTGTATATACTCCAGATCCACAATTCCCTGAGTATCTTGTTTATATTGTTGTGATAGTTGGTGTTCT
>JAEOST010000353.1 GCA_016840245.1 Candidatus Thorarchaeota archaeon | reverse complement strand
TAGAACTTCTTGGATTTGTCTTGAACTTTGTCCAGTTGCTGTGATGAAGATATGTAAGAACGGTTCTCCATTTACTACACCTGCCTCAAAGGCCATAGTAACCGATTTGTCCATCCCAGCACGCATTGCCAGCAACATACTCTCGTTATATCTTGGTTTTCCATTCTCGTCTAGATATACTGAACCAGACACAGACTCAATATCAAGACAACATGTACCAATTACATGATCATCAAGTTGAATCAATAATGTGTTATTCTCTACCACAATCATTGGATTTTGAAGCTGAACTTTTCTAGAAGTCAATATTGATCCTGTAGCAACAGGAATGAAACAGATAATCAACTCTAATAATCCCTTTAGAGGAACTGCAGGTATACTGATTACCCCAATCAATGGCAGTAGGTAAACAAGTAACAAATAGAATCCAGCAAATGTTGTACTAACTATCCACAGCAATTTAATCCATGACTTCGGTCTTCTATGCACTTCATGAGAATCCAATGTCGTATTTTCTCGCCGGGGTAAGTGAAATGGCATCTATGAAATCCTCATCATGTTTTTTCTGGTCCAAGAATGGCTTTTTACGAATCCGAACCATCGTACCATTGTTGAGCATATGAACACCCCTAAACAGAGTGTCCAACAATATACACTCTATAGGAGAATAAAAACCCCAAAACAGAATGATGAACTGGTGACGAAACCTCAGAAGAGAGAGCACTATACCTCTCTTTTGGAAATCACTTTGAAAATCATGCGAACTCAGGAATCAATTCTACAATCTCCCTAAGGGGGTATACATCATCAAGAAATCATATTGGGTCTCGATAGTATTCATAATTCTACTTTCATTTACAACATTGAGTACTGAACCGATTACAGCGGAAGGTGAAATAATAGTCATCCGCGGGGACACAATAACAATCACGGCAACACTTCTTCAGAACGGTAGTTATGGAGATCCTGTACCAGATCAGACAATTTTCTTCTTTGACCAGTCATTCAATACTCAACTAGGCTCAAACAAGACAAATGTGAGTGGTACTGCTTCTATTTCTTGGGATATTCCACTAAATCATGCCCTGGGGTCGACAACTATCAATGCAACCTTCTATGGTAATGACACTCTCTCATTAGCACCATCATGTCAATGGACTATACTAACTATATTAGCATCTACAGATGTTGAAGTCAATCAGGTTCCGGTTTTACTTGCTCCAGGAGATATTCTAGCTTTCTCAGTGCATCTGACTGATGATTTAGATAACTCGATATCAAATGCAGCTTTGACTGTGTATAATGATGACACACCACTCGCGGTACGAACAACCAACTCTTCGGGAATAATTCAATTTGAAATTGAATGCAATAGTTCATGGATTACACTAGGTGATAATGACATCCGTGTTGTCTTTGAACAAGACTTGATTAATTACTTAGACACATCAGAATTTACATTCGCAGTTGAAATTTCTAAAATTTCTACTTCTATCACACCTCAAGGTGTATACCCTGATGAAATCACACTCAATCAATTTGTAGACCTGCATGTTGAACTCTCAGAAACAAACACTTCATTGCCAAACGAATTTCTCGAAGTATTCCTAGATGGTCAATTTTTACTTTCTACTACAACAAACAGTTCTGGGATTGCACACCTTCACGTGAACATCGACGGAAGATTCACACTTGGGTTCCATACATTGAGGATACACTACAATGGGACTGAAAGATACTCAGAATCTTATTTTGAAACATCTCTTGATGTAACTAGTCCTGCACAAATAATTGTCAGAGTGCCCGACTCAGCAGAGATAGGTGAAAATGTCGAAATTGAAATTACAGCCTCAGATCTATTAGGTCGAGTTATTCCCAATTCCATAATCTCAATCTTTGACGAAACTTCTAATCAAAGATTTACAATATCGTCCAATCCAGTTGAAATAACCACAATCTTTCACTATGAACTACAAGGACCTACAGGTATTCATATCCTTAATGTCGAAGTCACAGAGAATTTATTCATTACGAATACTAGTTCAATTATCACCCTCACTGCTTGGTCTAGCCCTGAAATATCACTAGTTATCTGTAACAGTGAACATTATGCTTCACCTGGTCAAGAAATCGTGTTTGAAATTCAGATGAACGATTGGAATGGAAATTGTTCATTCAAACCACTTCAGCTCTTGATAGATGATGAAGTCCAATTTACAGTAGTTACAGATACAAATGGTCGAGTCATCCTGTCCTTTTCTGCTCCATCCGTCGAAGACCAATACAATATTTCCATATTCTACAGTGGAAACAACACTTTGTTTGAATCTCAAACCAAGTTTGACTATAGTATTCAAGTCGCTCGTCTAATACCTATACGACTCGAACTAGACTTCTATGAAATTGTAAGTCCACTTCATAAATTATCAGTTCACCTCAGAGTTAGAGCTCTCAATGGATCAACACCAAGAGGAATCCAAGTTAACTTTGATTGGCTGGATTCAAGTATTGATGTTGAAAGTGCTGAAGGGGGCATAATTACACTTCACCTCAGAGT
>JAEOST010000352.1 GCA_016840245.1 Candidatus Thorarchaeota archaeon | reverse complement strand
GATTCTTGACCAGTGGATCTTCGAGTGCCGCTTTGTTAAGAACAGAATATAGTAGGGACTTAGCCGCTAACACTATCCTATCAAGGACAAGGGTTCTCTCCTCTATCGACATCGGATTGAACCATGGCATGGTCAGATAGCCACTCTCGCCTGCAAGGAACTCCCTCAGGTCGATATTGTGTTCTTTGAGTATGGGATCATATTTGAGAATGTTCAGAAGGACGTTCGTCCACTCATCCCACTTCTTCACGACTCGATTCAGAGTAAGGTCTAGAGCATCCCCAGCACCAATCTTGTTAGTGGGTTGACCCTCAAGCACCAGCATAAGCTTCGTGACTTCATTTCGAGCAAGCGCACTAGCACTCAATCCCTTATCACGATGTGAAACAATGACTGCGATACCAGGTACAAGACCCAAGATATCACAAGGTAAGAAATCTCCAACTGTTGACTCAAATTTGTCAAAGGGTGCAAGTATACTACTCCTTAGTCCAACAATTAGGACAAGATTCGCAGGTGCATTCTCTCCAACGTATGTGAGTCTGGCTTTTGCTAAGTTTCGATCGGGACTATGAATTATAGGTTCAAGTCCAAGGGTGACTTCAGTCATCCCTTCACTTGTTCCAATGTCTCTGATTGTACTCATACTCGAGAACACTCATTTCGCCTCTAGACAACAGAGACACAATCCATTGTTAGCCTTGTACCTTCACCATGTTACGAAAGGATAAGTCCCAATATCACTTTATGAGATACCATAACCCTTCCGTAACCGTAATTAAGACATATGAGTCCTTTTTGTTCCATCTATGATTCTAATAGCATAATATTATAGGCTTGATTGTGAAAATTCAGTGTAACTGAGAATCATATCTGTTCAAGTGGGCGATTCCAGTGTAAAAATACTTGAAGTTAAAGGAAAGAGTCATTCTTCATCAGATTGCATCATTCTCGGAATAACCGAGTGTATCATAGATATTCTCTGATTCATAGTATAGTACAGGGATCAGAATGCAAGTATTCGATAATGTGTTGACACATTCAGATGAAATTGTGCAGAAGTTTAGAGAGGGGTTGATGCAACGTATAGCAACACGAGATGAAATTCCGCATGAACCATTCTTCGAGAAGCTAGTAGACTCTGTTGTTAGACCTGGAATTGTTGACATCACGGGGTGGAATAAGATAGCAATCAAAGTACTCCTCATGGTTTGTTCAAAGAAGGATGGTGTGTTCACTTTTGTCAATGATGGCATCAGTGTTTCCTTTGTCCGATACCCAGATGGTCTCATCTTCGATAAAATAGCTGAGGCAGTTGCTTCATGTAACCTAGTTTGATTATCAGTTAATCCTACATATCTCAACTCCTCGAAGAAAGTTAAGTTGGTGTAGTTCATTAGTTCAGTGTAGCTGGTAGTGGGATATTGGTTTGGTTTCACTAAGTTAGGGTCAACTGTTATCATCATTTTCATTGTTCTCATATTCAGAAATCGATGACGAGATGTTGAATAAATAAGTTAGACCGAGGGCAAGACCCCCGGTCTGGGTGCGGTTTCAGGAATGAGAGGCCCTCTTCACGCCTCGCTATTGCAGGGCAAATGGTGAAGACTAGATGTGCCGTAGCAACAAACCCGTGAGGCATGTCCCAAAAGACTCGAGAAGAGGGCGAGAAGTGCAAGCGTGAGTGAGGCCATTAATAGGCCCACGAGTCCGGGATTCATAAGCATGCACCACGGTTGAAACCGTATCAAGTATTATTCTAGTTCTAGTGCTTTTAAACACCGATAGAAATGCGAAGAGTTCAACTAGAAATGGCACTCTGTCAGAATACTATGCTGGAACTCACTGAATTTTCACAATTCGAATCATAAAGAAGACACCATAGCATATTTGGTATAAAAAAGAAGAATATAACGTCTTATTTATGATAACGGAAGCGCTCAAAGACCCCCTAATCGTTGAAATAACTGGTTTTACTGGACCTAAGGCTGTCTCCGAACAAACAATAGTCTGTGATTCATGGTGTTTCTTGCGAGTTAGGGGCGTGTGTCCCGACCGCGAGGAGTGCAAAGAGCAATGTCGATCATGAAGCACCTCGTTAAGATGGTTGCGAAAAAGAAACAGAAGGAGATTGATCGAGTTCTCAACTATCCTGTTGAGATGAACGAGGAGACGCTCAGGGCAGCTCTTGACCGTCATCGGGACACGATGTACGGCAAGAAGTTCATCTTTGAAAAAATCACAACTCCATAACAGTTTCGTGAAACTGTGCCACTCACAGACGGCTCCAAGATGAAGCCGTACATTGAGATGATAAAGAAGGATCCAGCAGGAAAGATCCTGACCGCTGATCCAGTTGTCTGGTACCTTCAGACTTCTGGTACTACTGGTGAACAGAAGAGGCTACCTGTCACCAAACAGGGTATCTAGAATATCTCGAAGGGTACGATGCTTTCATGGATGGGATACTTAGCCCAAGACGAAAAGAACCTAGGATTAATTGAGGGAAACCTCATCACCTTTGGAGCAGGGTCTCATCTGGACTACATTGGAGGGATTCCTGTTGGATATGCCACGGGGGTATACTCAAAGTTCCAGAATCCAATCTTTCAACGTCTCATGAACCTTCCATTAGTGGATGGTCACGACGTCTTCAATGTGGATGATATGGAACTCAAGATGCGCTGCTACGCCAAGCTTCTTGTTGAGAAAAACGTGACAGGGCTTCAAGGTATCACACCACTTTGGTTGGCCTTGGTTCGTAGAATGCAGAATGAGTATGGACCTTGGCTGCTTGATGAGTATCGTAGCACTAAGCATGAGGCTAGACTTAGAGATGCCATGGATGACTCTGGAGTTATTGATGTCGCAGAACTATGGCCCAACCTCAGATTCCTACTTTCAACAGGTGTGTCTTGTGATCCTTATCGTAAGTGGATTTCAGAGACCTTACCTGAGGCAACAATCTGGGAAATGTATGGGGGATCAGAAAGCTACTACGGAGGTCAACTCTTACCAGGCAAAGGAATGCAACTCTCACCACATGTGAACTACTATGAGTTCATCCCAGAGTCTGAAGTAGATAAAGCAAATCCCGAAACACTTACACTGAGTGACGTAAAGGCTGGAAACAGGTATGAGATTGTAATCACCAACTCTGGCGGATACTATCGATACAGACCGGGTGATATGCTGACTGTCACCAGTACCGACCCCTACACTATTGCTGATATCGGCCGTCGAGGTAAAGTTACAAGCTTGAGCGGTGAGAAGGTATCAGATGCTCATGTGACCAAGGCAATAGATGCAGCCTGTATAACCACTGGTGCTCAGGTCATGGACTATACAGTAGTAGCAACTGTAGAGAATGGTTTCGGACACTATGTCATTGCGGCTATGTTCAAGAATGATGTTGATACACTTGAGTTCGTACACGCCTACGAAGATGCGATGAAGCAGAGCAATCGTGAGTTTCTCGTGGTACGAGAGACCGGTGCCCTTGGTGCTACCAGACTGATCAAGATGAATAATTCATACTATGATACAGTTGCAAAGAGCAAACATGTTCAGTCAAAGCCAGTTGTCCTAACCACTGACACCACGGTGTTAGACATGGGAGAGGCAACTGCATAGGAGTAGATGTGAAATGACAGTAGAGAGTGAACCACATATCAGTCAGCCAATACCCGAGATCACGACTTGGGACACATACTATGAGGATATGACTGATAGGAATATTGGCATCATGCTACCAGAAGAGCAGGAGACTATCTCCAGGATGTTGGTGGCACAGGCTGGAGTAGGCGGCAATGCAGATGTTACCATAACACTTGCACAGATGGGTTTCCAGCGCTTCAGGATAGCTGACCCAGATGTGTACGGTGCGTCCAATCTGAACCGCCAGCTTGGTTGCAACACAGAGACCCTTGGTAGAAACAAGGCTGTTGTTGTTGCTGAGGAGATCAAGAGAATCAATCCAAACGCAGAGGTTGAAGTCTATCCCGACGGAGTGACTGTAGACAATGTAGAAGAGTTCCTAGAGGACGCTCATATTGTC
>JAEOST010000351.1 GCA_016840245.1 Candidatus Thorarchaeota archaeon | reverse complement strand
CCTCAAAGAAGGCATGGTTTCCATCAATTGTGAATCCTGTAATCTCAGTGTTCCTGAGATAGTATATCATATTGTCCACTCGAAGACTGTAGTGTACGACCCCTGTCAGAGTCCCTCTATGGCTATACCTAACATAGAATGAAAAGAAGCCATAGTGGCCATCCGAGTCTCGGATGTAACCTACACCCATAGCCATCCCACGTTTTGGCTCGTAGATTGTGAGTGCGACTGCTTCTGAATCTGGACTTTCAAAGTGATTGTTGTGCTCTGGATTGAGACTAACCACAACCAGATATTCACCAGTTGGTAGGTTGGAAATTTCTACAGTGGCGATTCCAATCCCTGCAACATCTGTGGTCACAACCATGATTGGACCAATGGTGTGAATCGGTACATCGGGATCTGTGGTCAGATAGAGTGTGAAGGTCACGTAAATCTTAGTGAGGTCACCCCAATTACCATCATCTTCATCCAGCACAGTGGCCATTAAAGTGATAGTTGAGTCAGTTTCCTCAATAATTGTTAAGCCGGAATATTGAACCAGGGCATGTTCCTTAGCTACGATGAACTCGTGGGTGATAGATGAAGCAAGATACTCGTCGTCACCATCAAACACTGCAGTTACATCGATGACTCCTGCGGGTTGGCCTAAAACAATGCTACCTATCGCTATTCCTTCAGAGTCTGTCATAGCAGACATTGTTTGGGTGCCAACTGTGAAGACTACCCATTTGTCAGGAACTGGCAACCCTGTCAGCACATCGATTAACATTGCTTCAAGAGTGATCGGGTCAGAATAGACACCTGTTGTGTCACCAGTATAGATGACCTCAGTTGGTGTGATTGCTGGTGCAGCTATTACTTCAACGTAATCAAGTAGGGAAATCGTATTGCCTGCTAAGTCCGAGGCTCGATAATAGACTTCGTGAATGCCTTCCTCAGATAGAAGGAAGGGTCCAGGATAACGCAGCCAACGTACTCCATCCAAGCTGTATCCAATATCAACAAGATATGATACTCTTTCGACTGCGGATATATTCACAAGAACACCCTCGCCAGGTATGTTCTCTGTTTCAAGTGTGAGTTCAGGGGGGGACTTGTCAATCTGAATTGTTGAACTCTTTGTGGCCTCAACAGAATCGACTGAGTCAGTTGAGTTGTAGTAAATAGTTGTATAGCCCTCAGTTGATATCACAAACGACCCAACAAACGGAATCCAGTTCATGTTATCAAAACTGTATGCAGTGGTGAACTCGGGCTCTGGACCTGTTACTGAGAATGTAACTGTGACATCAGATGTGTACCAGTTACTCAGACCAAGGGTTCCAGCTAAGTTCATTGTTGTTTCGGGAGGAGAAGCAGTAGCTGAAAGAAGGAAGTCATTGTTCTGAGAGGCTGTAGGAGATCCTTCAAAACCTGAAGTAGTCACAACGGCTGGCGCGACGTTCACTAAAACCAGTAACATCGCAAGTGACGCAATTAGCAGACATAGCTTCTTTTCTGTATTCATCGAATGGGTCGCTCCCGGTCGCGGTGACAACCGTCAATCTAAATCCGCAGAAATTGACTGTCTCTCTTAGCCTCGCAACAACTTGCTAGGTATGTAAAAAGTTCTTATTAATCCTTATTTTAAGCCGTTTTCAAGCGCTTTTGCGCATTCTAATGCGCATTCCGAGTGTGTCTTACTTTTTCTCCTTCAAGAAGATTTTTTGATCGACCCGAACCGTGACAACCTCACCAGTCGCACACATCACATCACCGGAATAGAGATCACAAGAGACCTTGATCTTTCTCTCACCCATCTCAGTGACTCGTGCTCGCAGCGTGACCGGTTTGTTCAAGGGTGTGGGTCGAAGATATTTCACTGATATTCCGCCGGTCACATGCATGAAAGGTTGCTCTGAATCACGGGTCGCCTTGTGAGCTGCCGCATTGGCAGTTCCTGTCCCATGACAATCAATCAGCGTTGCTATAATTCCGCCATTCAAAATCCCTTGAAATGCTAAATGATGTTCTTTTGGTTCCCACGTCGCTACGACCTCATCGTTGTCTTCCCAATAACTCTTCAACTGGAGACCATGCTTGTTGTTTTTGCCACAACCCCAGCAATAGGTCCCTTCTTCGGGCCACAGGTCTTGGATGTACTCGTCGGGCATGATATCGGAAGAGTGTCAGGATATTCAAAAGAGTTAGTCGGTATGGTCATTTTGAAACAAGATTAATCAACAAGTCCAGAGCTGTATTTCTTGATGTTGGCGCTGGTACTATCTCTGTTTGGGTTGCTCATCCTCATCAGTGGAGCATACTTACAGTCAGAGAGAGCGCCTGAGAACACTCCAACTAACTACCTTAAACGACAAATTGGGAGTGATAATCGACAGACCGTATTAGCCTTTATGGGGGATAGCATTACTCACGGAAGAATTGGTGTTAACTATGTGGAGATGATTAAGGAACAGCTGGATGGACAACAATTCGAATTCATCAATGCAGGAATCAACTCTGAGCTGGCTTGGAACAATCTACAGCGAGTTGATGAAGTCATTCAATGTGAACCAGAGATAGTCACTGTCCTTGTTGGTACAAATGATGCGAATGCTTCGATGACTGAGGACAACGCAAAGAGCTATGTGAAGAGACTGAAACTTCCAAGAGATCCTGATAGCGCATGGTACAGGGAGTCCCTTAACTCGCTTGTGACTCGGATCAAGAGTGAAACCTCCGCCAGAATTGCGCTCATCTCGATTCCCACAATTGGAGAGGACCCAAACCATCCAGCATTCATTAGAAGTACGGAGTACAGTAAGATTGTACACGAGTTGGCAGAAGAAATGGAT
>JAEOST010000350.1 GCA_016840245.1 Candidatus Thorarchaeota archaeon | reverse complement strand
CCTTCAGCATTGAATGGGCGTATCTTCAGGTATGCATCTGACAGCGACACCTCTTCGAGCCATGAGAGTCGAACCTCCAGAGTCACATGCCAATCATCTGAGTCAATCGCCCGTTGTCCAGTATATAGGAAGTCTACTAATCGGTCCAAGGGGGTTTCGGCAGGAGATGTGCCATCATCATCCTCAATTGGTCGATTTCTCTCAAGCAGTAGCTCTACATCTCGTTTGTCTACAAAGCGGGGAATGACATCCCACCTATCGATCTGTCGTTCACCACCTTGCTTTACACCATCAAGTTTGACCATGAGGGTCTCCCATAGGAACTCAACAGCCTCTCCAAGCCAATCGACACCAGACTCACGACCGACATTGATACTATTCTCTCTTAACCACTTCAGGTCGTCTCCACTCAGTTGTGCAGCTTCAGAGTCCAAGACATGATCAGGGAGATTGTGAGCCTCATCAACCAGAATATCAACATCATCCAATCCCACTCCCAAGGAAGAGAGCAAAGCATCTCGGACTGTTCCTTTGAAGAGATAAGCATACGGTCCTACAATGACTCTACTCAGACGCCCGCACCAGCGTAGTAGTTCATAGGGACATATACCCTCTGAATCAGCAGCTTCCTCTGCATTGGCTCTAGTTATTACACCAGATACTAGGAGGTCATCCACAATCTTCTTTGCATTCTCTCTGATCTGTGGACGATTGTCTTTCTTACCTTTCTTGTAGAAGTTCCAGTAATAGCTGCATCGTCCTGTTCGAATGAGTTTGGCACAGGATCTTGTGAATCCTGATGAGGAGTCTGATTCCATATCCTCTCGCATGGGGCAGACATGCACTCGTGACACCATGCTTGTTGCAGTTAGAGTTGGTAACGACTTGTGTAAAACACCTAGTTCAGTTTCAAACACCTTGGATTGAGAATGGGTTCTACATAATACGATGAGTTTGAAATCAGGCTCCTCTGCTCTTGTTGCTAGGTATCCAGAGAGAACTGCAATCGTCTTCCCAACCCCACAGTCTGCTGATAGCAGGCCAACTGTGTTCTCCCTTGTAACCATGGCTGCATGACTGACTGCTCTATCCTGGTGAGGACGTGGTTCGTATGGAAACCAAGCAAGAACATCAGCAGAGGATACATTCACTGTTATGCTTCCACCCTCAAACAATTTTCCGAAGAATGAATCCTGAATCGTATAGAGAAGTATCTTCTCAACAGTCGATGAAATCGTTGAGTTGTTTCTCTGGATTCGAAGCCCTTCTCCATTCGTCCCATCTTATCAACAATCTCAGGGCTGAATCCTCTCTTTCGTGCGGCTCTCCAGAACCAATCCTCTACCTCTCTCATAGTGGCGAAGAAGTGAACAAGAGTGGTCTCTATGGTCTCCATGAGCATCTTGAGACTCTCTTTTGGTTCTTCAGGGATATCAGACACTCTCATCCCTGCTGGTAGATAGACCGCGAGACCCTCCGCACTGTCGAGATAGACCTCACATGGCACACCCCTTGTTCCTCTCAGAGTTTCTAGTAATGAGAGCACTCGAGGTAGTTGTCCAAGAATAGGACGTGAAAGATCAGCATCTCGCCAATCCACCATTGTGACTACGTATATCTCGGGGTTGATACCTTGGTCATTGTCGAGAACTGTCACCTTGTGACTGCTCTCACGAAGTATCAGGTTCGCTAGATTGAGTACATTGGCTCTATACACAGTGTTAGGAGCCTTTGGTACATAGATAGGTCTCGTGACTGGATCAGGTGATGTCACAATGTCACACCGTCCTTGATTATACTGACTTTACCATTAACACAGTTCAGGATATCAGTTTCAATTAAAGAATCCAAGAAGGAGTATGCTTTTTCTCGATCAATCCCAGCATCAATGCACTCTTGTAAGATTGCATCAATCGTAACATCTCGTCCTCTGTTTAGGTCAACTAACGCATCTACGATTCGTAGCACTCTTTTTCGAATTCCAGCCCCTCGAGTCACTTGGATTGGTTCCTTCTTCTGTTGAGATAGGAACACAAGCTCTCTCATATGCTTTTCAGCTTCTTCCACAGTATCCGTAATAATTGCAGTTGGAGAACTAGGTAGAAGGGTCTTACATAGTGAACAGCTCAATTCATCATGCTCACTTTGAATGAAAATATACCCAATATTAGTGCAGTTTGAACATTGGTATACACGAATCCGTCCCCGGTTCTCCGTCAAACTTCTGCGGCCTCCTCGACCGTTTCAGCGATCGGCTCCTCCACTATTGTACTCCACCCTCTATTTTCGAAGTACTTCTCAACAACAGATTCAGTCTTTTTCTTATCGTCCTGTGAAGCATACATACCACCCCAACCGACATGTAGGTCAACCTTAAACTCAGGAAGCCCTGCATTATCTTCTAGTTGTAGTGCCCTGATATCCTCCTTCTTTCTTCTTGTATAAAATCGAAAATCAGATCCATGTGATAATACATGCCCACCAATTGGAGCGTTTGGAATACCTCCATAAGTAGAAATACTTGCCATAACTTGATTTGAATAAGCAAACACAGTTTCAGTTGCAGCACCTGTTCGACGCATGATACTCAGAATATTGTTTATGTCCTGTTGTCGAATTTTTAAATTCTGAAGTCCAGTATATTCTGCTCTAAACAGCCCTGTAAAAGAGTCAATTACAACAAGCTTGTAGTTTTCCTCAGCACACATTCGGGGGATGGTTTCGAATATATCAATGATTTGAGCAGACATTATTATCTTGGCATAGCCTATGTTACCAAGTGTGACATCAGGATCAAGTCCCCATCGCAGTGCATTGGCTCGAATAGTATTTGGCTTAAACGAGGATTCACTGTCAAGCCATAATACTCTTCCCTCAAGCCCTCCTTGGTCAATAGGTAACTGAACCCGAACTGCAAGTTGACTCATATGTTGCGTCTTACCACCTCTTGCGGGTCCATAAAATTCAACTATCGAGCCAGCGGGAATTCCACCATAGAGTTTGTCGTCGACTTCCTCGATTCCAGTTCTCAACTTAGGTTTTGTATGCAACTCACGTTCTATCTCAAGACCGGATTTAAAACCAAGCATCCCAACAACGTCACGAGCATTGCGAATTAGCTTGGTAACTGTCCCTTCACCCAGCTTCGTCTTCTTCTGAAGCTCAACTGGATTCTGAACAGCCAATAATTCAGCTGTGGTTATGAACGCTTCTTTCAGTTTCTTTGCAGCAGCTGGACCAACTCCACTTACAGCCTCTAGTTCGGTCATGCTGACACCTCCAGACGCTCACTGCGGATGAGCTCGTCCAACTCATCAGCCAATGGTCCCCGAATCGGGACCAACCGTGTGAATGACTCTAGCTCATAGGTTGGGACTACTAATCCCTTACGACTACGCAATAACACCATACCAGGGATTGACTCAATTATCCGGGATTGTTTTACAAGTGGGATGTGTACATGTAGTCCATTGGAACTCACAGTTCCTGAAACACTCACAAAACCACCAAGTACATCGTAGGCAGATCCACGACCACTGGGCTCATTGCCAGGCTCTGTTGCCTTGACAACTTCAAGATCGTAGGCCATATCTCGGACATCATCCAAAAAGGTCTGCCAGTCCCATGCCTCCTTATCTCCAGCCACTCGCATTCCTGCAAGAGCACCAGAGAGCCAAGATGCATCAGGTATGGAATTACTCATAGGACTGTAAACAGTCATCATTTCATCAACTAACATCAGGTCTCTACCTCCATTTTCGAGGCAACTCTCGATATGCCTTGCACGGTTGGAAGTGGTCGCAACTGGTTCATCCAAT
>JAEOST010000349.1 GCA_016840245.1 Candidatus Thorarchaeota archaeon | reverse complement strand
TGCCCACATTGTGATCGTCTATTTGATAGAAGATTCTTAGATGATCACATCTCAAAATGTAGGAATCGCACGTTCGGACGTGAGAAACAAATCACCAAGTCCAATAGAAGGATATTGATTGTGGATGGTAACAATGTTGCATTCCACCTCTCACATAATGGAGTTCCTCGTGTTGAGAATCTGCTCAATGCCCAACGTAGTCTTACAGCATCTGGATTCCTCCCTATCATAGTAATTTCTGCTGCACTAAAGCATAAGATAGACAAACCCAGTGTCTTGAATCAAATCGAGCATCTAGTAGAGGCTCAACGAGGCACAAATGACGATCTTCTCATTTTGAAAGAAGCACAGAGTAGGAATGCGGACATTGTCAGCAATGACCGATTTCTAAATTGGCAAAAGAGTCACCCATGGGTCGCATCTAGACTACGAAGATACCGCTTGACTCCAACTGGACTTATTCTTTCCTAACGCAATTGTTTTAATGCTACAGGGAGTGGCAACGCTGAATTTTGCTACGGCAAGGTGAACTAAGATGAAAGCGAAAGAGCTACGAAAGAAGTACTTGGAGTTCTTCAAAGAGAAGGACCATGCAGTCATTGCATCTGCATCATTATTACCCGAGAATGATCCAACAGTACTCTTCACCTCTGCCGGAATGCACCCTCTAGTACCATTTCTGCTTGGTGAACCACATCCTGAAGGAAATCGTCTGACAGACTGTCAGAAATGTCTGAGAACAACTGATATTGACGAAGTAGGTGATACCACTCACAATACCTTCTTTGAGATGCTTGGCAACTGGAGTCTCAATGACTACTGGAAGAAAGAAGCAATCACTTGGAGCTATGAATTCCTTACATCTAAGAAATGGCTAGGATTTAATCCTGACAAACTCTCAGTTACAGTCTTTGCAGGCGATGAGGATGCTGAACGAGATACAGAATCTGGTGAGCTTTGGGAGAGCGTTGGAATTCCAAAAGAGCGGATCTACTTCCTACCCAAGGAAGACAACTGGTGGGGTCCTGCAGGTACTACTGGACCATGTGGACCTTGCACAGAGATGTTCATTGAAGTTGATGAGATTCCTCGCTGTGGTAAAGACTGCAGACCTGGATGTCACTGTGGACATTTTGTGGAGATTTGGAATGATGTCTTCATGCACTACGACAAGAAAGAAGATGGCTCATTCGTAAAGATGGATAGACACAACATAGATACTGGAATGGGTGTCGAACGAACGACTGCAATGATGCAGGGAGTTCCAACAGTGTATGATACAGAACTCTTTCTTCCACTCATCAATGTTGTCAAGGAAAAAGCAGGAATTGAGGAACCCACTGAGGAACAGACTCGTCATATCAGAACAATTGTAGACCATGTAAAGTCAGCAGTGATGATAATGTCTGATGACAGGAAAATTGGCCCATCCAACGTTGAAGCTGGATACATTGTACGTCGTTTAATCAGAAAATCAATTCATAGTGCAGACATACTTGGGATAGAACAGGGCTTCATGAAAGATCTGGCTGATATCACCATTGAATTGTACAAAGATCTCTATGATGAGGTTAACCGAAACAAGGATTTCGTCTATCAGAATCTTGAGGACGAAGAGAAGAAGTTCAGGAAGACTCTTCGAAAAGCCCTCAGGAAATTGCATAAGATACTCGAAGACACTGGTACAATCACAGGGGAAGATGCATTTCTCTTATTTACTAGCTTTGGATTACCTGTCGAAATGACTCATGAGATTGCAGTTGAGAACGGCATAGACGTGAATATGGAAGAATTCCAGAAGCAATTTGAACAACATAGAGAAATCTCACGTACTGCAACCCAAGGTAAGTTCAAGGGTGGTCTAGCAGATCATAGTGAAGAAATCACCCACCTGCATACTGCAACTCATCTGCTTCAAGCGGCTCTTCGAAAAGTGTTAGGCTCTGAAGTGACTCAAACTGGAAGCAATATCACAAAGGAACGTCTACGCTTTGACTTCACATTTGATAGGAAACTTACTCCTGAGGAAGTCGCAGAGGTTGAGAAACTGGTCAATGAAGTCATCAAGAAGGATATTGAGGTGACTCGAGAGTTCATGCCCTATGACGATGCAATCGCTGCTGGTGCGATGGCTTTCTTCAAGGAGAACTATGGCGAAACAGTTTCGGTCTACTCTGTAGGTGATTTCAGCATGGAACTATGTGGAGGACCTCATGTAGAACGTACTGGCTCTCTTGGCAGGTTCAAGATTGGAAAACAGAAGAAAATCGGCGCTGGAGTCATGAGAATCCGAGCAGTACTTGAGTGAAAAGGGAAAGTTCTCCGTCACAGGACTAGTTCGACGTCGTTGCTGGTTACGCAGTTGATATGAATTATATATCAAATCAGGTATTGAAGAGAATCTGTGAGATGAGATTATAATGGGGAGAAAGACAGTCTTCCGCTTTGTATTCAGTTTCCTTGTTCTAATCTTATTTCTCCCGATTCCAGTTCTTTCATATCCAAATGAAAGTCCGTATGAGTGGCCTGAGGCAAATCCTGATGATTATGGATTTACATCCGCAGAACGTAGTACATGTTATTCAAGAGCTGACGATATGCCATGGCTTCGTAGTGTGCTTGTTATCAGGGCAGGACACCTTCTAACTGAATGGTACTTTAACGATGGTTCTAAGACTGAAGCTTTCCATATCCATTCAGCTTCGAAAAGCTTTATGTCAGCATTAATTGGAATCGCTTTTCACGAAGGTATTCTAGAAAGTTTGGATCAAAAACTAGTAGATTTCTTCCCTGAATATTTCACACCAGACATGGATCAACGAAAAGAGAATATCACAATCAAGCATTTACTCACCATGACAGCTGGTTTCGCTTTCAGTGAAGGAAATGATGAATGGCTCTCATATGCTAGTAGTGAAAACTGGGTCAAGTATGCGATGGAGTTACCACTGCTTTATGATCCAGGAGATTTTTTTAATTACGGTACAGTACAAACAAATCTGCTCTCCGCGATTCTGACTAGAGCTGCTAATATGAGTACTAGAGATTTTGCTGAGGAATACCTTTTCAATCCACTAAGGATTTCGATATGTCATTGGCATCAAGATCCGCAAGGATACTATACAGGGGGGCATGAGATGTACTTTGTACCTCGAGATATGG
>JAEOST010000348.1 GCA_016840245.1 Candidatus Thorarchaeota archaeon | reverse complement strand
CCCTCTACTCATTGTTCTTCCACATGAGAAACAGAAACTGGGTCTCTCAGAGTCACTGCTGGAGTCATCACTGAATGGACTGAGTTCCCCCTGCTTGAACAGTGACCCAATCCCCTCAATGCTGTCATCTGATTGAAGTCGGCAAGAAGTAGAACTTGGTGTACTAGCAGGTACGCTAACTGGTCTGCCACTCATATCCACATCGGTGAAGGGATTTCCACCTCTCTGGATTGGGTTGTCAATATGACCTGTGTCCGACCTCTCTCGAAGCCATGGGTCTCTACTACCCTCTGAACGTCCAAAGGATCTACTTGACCCAAGTGCCTGATCTAGCGTATCAAAATCACCGCGATAATCATCAGAGCCATATCCTCTGTCCACAGCTGGTTTATTGACACCTCGTCCTCCACTATAGTGTTGAGATTTATACTCGTCATTTTCTTGTAGACCTTTTGCAGTACTGATGAAGCGGATGTGGGCGTCGCCTTTGAGACCATTGTACTCCTGAGGTGTGAGGTTCATTATCTCTAGTGCACGGTCTCTCTCTGCACATCTCTTTGTAAGAGGACAACAGTAGGCAAGACTACCATGACAGAGTGCAGCCATTGCGCGCTCCTGACGTGACTTGAAGATTGGAGTAATTCTCCGTCTACCTAATACCAATGAGTCCCCTGCAGCTCTGAGTTCCACATAACCGCTCTGAGCAAGAGCCTCTACTAGTTCCTTAGCTGGATATGTCCGTCCCTCAATTATCACATGACCTTCAGTCTTATCTAGACGTACGGGACGGTCAGGATTCTTCTCTCTTTCATACTCATAGGTCATCAATGTCACCTCGGGATATGCACTGATACTCAGAGGGTGTACTATCTGGTATTGAATCTCTGTAATACCCCCGTAACTCGAAATCGGAAGTTATTTCTCCCACCAGTGAAGGTCACATGTCAAATGGTTTGAGCTCAAGCACGCTCAACCTGACTTTAGAGGTAGATGCTTATGGGTGCTAAAGCTGAAGGAGCCGCGCAAGGGTACACAGTCCTTGGTGGCATTGTACTCGCGATATTATCAATTCAGATGTTGATGGGTGGATTAGAGAATGCCATTGCTGGAGATGTTGCAGCATTAGTTGATGTTATTCTAGCAATTGCACTACTACTCATGGTTATACTATCCTTTGATGCTTGTGGATTCCTTAATTGGAAAGTTCCTAAGAGTGGACTCCTACTTGCCATCTTTGGTTTTGTAGCAATGATCATCGCTGGACGTGGTCTTAATTTCAATCTTATTGCATGGTTGACGAATATCTACATCTTAGCAGGGTTCATGCTCCTACTTGCTGGACTGCTCTTGCTATTACGAAGGTAATCACTCATGCTGAGAGCCGTCAAAGTGACGGTTCTCCAATTTTTCTTTTCATAAGCCTGCATCGATAATTAGATATGCTGCCTTTCTCGCGAGCAGCAGTGTCAGCAGTGGATGGTGTCTGATATGGAAGACAAGCACATACAGATTCTGAAAGATCTTGGTTTTGATGATATTGATTCTACAGCCATGACAAATGAGTACTGGAAGAAGAGGGGTGCAGAAGCACTTGCTCTAACAACACAAGACCGTGAGGTCTACGGGTGTCTTGATCACAGCCGCGGTGAAGGGGTGAACATCTTCGATGTTGAGGGTACTGAATATCTCGATGTCACTGGCGGAGTTGCTGTTCGAGCCTTTGGATTGAGGTATAAACCATATCTCGACTTCGAAATTAGGATCAATGACACAATACGTGAGCTTCCAGGTATGGACTTTGATGCCATACCTCAGACTCTTCTAGCTGAACGACTGGCTCAGATAACACCTGGTGATCACAAGAAGCGCGTCGTATTTACGACCTCTGGTGGACGTGCAGTTGAAGGTTGTATGAAGTCAGCAATGGATCTCTCTGGTCGAAGACGTTTTGTCACCTTCCGACCCGCATTCCATGGTCGCACAGGATATGCACTATCCCTGACATCATCTAACTCGAAGCATAAATCTGGATTCCCTCAGGGTGTAGATGTGGTTCGTGTCTTATACCCGTACTGCTACCGTTGTCCATATGGACAGGACGTTGAAGACTGTAACCTCGAATGTGTTGAGGCTCTAAGATACGCTCTTCAGGTAGAGGGCGACGATATTGCTGCAACAGTTATGGAACCTATTGGCGGTGAGGGTGGACTTATAGTTCCACCTGCAAAGGCTGTCCAAGGATTCTACAAGGCTACAAAGGAGGTAGGAGCCTACTTCATGTCTGATGAGGTCCAAGCTGGAATGGGTCGAACAGGTAAGTGGACGGCTGTTGAGAACCATGGTGTCGTACCTGACTACATCAGCATGGGTAAGGCACTAGGTGGAGGTTACCCGATGGGTGCTTCTATTGGACCATCACCGATGTACACTGGTGGTTCCCGTCACTCAGAAACCTTCTCAGCCGAACCAAAGATGTCGCTGGTCTCCCTCTGGATTCTGAAACAGATTGAAGATGGCAACTACCTGAAAAGGAACGCAGAGATGGGTGCTTATCTTTTGAAACAACTCGAAGAACTCAAGGACAAGCATGAGGTCGTTGGAGACGTTCGTGGTATTGGACTGATGACTGGTATCGAATTTGTCAAGGACAAGAAATCCAAAGAGAAAGCACCTAAACTTCGTGGTACTATTCTCAAGAATGCTGTTCAAAAGCAAAACCTTTGGATTCTTGGTGCTGGTCAGAACGTGATTCGATTCACTCCAAGTTACATCATCACAAAAGAGAACATCGACGATGCTGTTGGTCGTCTTGACAAGGCAATCTCTGAATCCAAATAGTTCACGTTGGTTAGATTGCCAAAAAGAAGAAAACTCATACCCTGGTTTCAGACCGGGTATGAGTGTATATCTTATAGTAGCAGTAGAATTGCTGCAACAATTACGAGAATGCCAGCTAGACCACCACTGGTTAAGAGCATAAGAACGCCCAGAATCAGAAGTATTAGCAAATTGTAGTTCAGCTTTAGAGCGCTGATTTTGATCCAGCCACTTGTAGCAAGTACAATCAATGACAGGACGATCAATAGGATTCCAGATATCATAGCATCTAATCCGAGAGAAATACCCCAACCTGGGATTGTACCTCCCAATGATAGAACATCAAGAATGCCATAGAGTAATCCCAATAATCCGCCTATCAGAGCAAGAATCTTGCTAAGTCCTTTCATATCCATTTCATGTAAGCTCCTCTTGAGTCGTTTGTTCCCTTCCCATGTTATCGGGGATGATTAATTGCAAACCACACTCCTTAGAATGCAGAAACTGTCTATTGCAAACCCCATTTGCAGAACGGAACGGTTGCTCTGATATACGCTTCACTATATTTAAGTATCGGTAGAATGCATAAGTTGTTCGACATTTGCCGAACATGCTGCTAGTTCCCATGTGGTGGCGGCGAACTTTATAACCCTCACATTCAGACTCTCAGTGTTGAGAATAACTTGAGAGTTGAATGGCTTTGACTTTTGGTGAGAGTGGTGAATCATCTCATGATACACAGTCAGCTCCCATTGAATTCATCGGTGATATTGATCCTGAGACCGATATTCATCATGGAGCAAATATACTCATCATTAGTAGAGATCAATCCTACCTGACTCATGGTATCCACAAATTCCCTGCTAAGTTCTTTCCTGAACTTCCCAGATACTTGATACAACGTTTTTCACAAAAGGGTGAGACTGTACTCGATCCAATGTGTGGTAGTGGGACAGTCGTTTTGGAGAGTCTTTTGAATGATCGGCCCGCAATTGGTGTAGATATAGACCCCATCGCCCAGTTGGTGACAAGGGTCAAGACAAAACCTCTTGATGAGCGTGTTCTGTGTGCTCTTAGTAACGAGATACAATCCAGCCTTGCACAGCGGTTGGTAAATGGATATACGCCATCTCAAATTCCAGAGTTCAATTATCGTGATAATTGGTTCCTTGATTTTGTACTATTTGAATTGGCAATAATCAAGGACACAATCATAGAAGTTAGTGGTTCTCAGACTGAATATCTTGATTTCTTCACAGTTGTATTCTCATCAATCATTCGTGATGTTTCAAATGCAGATCCTCATTGTACTCGGACTGTTATCAGAAAGAAACAGACCCGCAGTATTACCCCGGGAGAAACTGTTGAAAAGTTTGTCAAAGTACTCAATCAACAAGTCAATGCCATGACCAAACTGATTGAAACAGCAAGTAACATGGACCGTTGGAAAGTGCAATTACTTGATAGTAGTGCAACCTGTATGAACCTAGAGGTTGACTCAATTCATCTAGCTGTGACCTCCCCCCCATACATCAATGCTGTTGATTATCCACGTACACATCAGCTTGAGATGTACTGGTTAGATTTAGTTGAAGATGGTCCATTATCAAAGATGAAGCGGAAATACATTGGAACTGAAACTGTATACAAGAGCGAATATCAAGAGCTCAAAGTCAGTGAGTACGAACAACTCGATTTAGTCCTTGAAAGAATATTCGAAAGTGATCCTCGGCGTTCATTCATCACCTTCAAGTTCTTTGAGGATATGAAGGAACAACTTCGAGAGACCTATCAGGTGTTGCGTCCTGGTGGACATTACTGCATAGCAATAGGTAACAATGTCATTCGCGGAGTTCATGTGAAGTCCCATGAGATACTCTCCGAGATCGCAGTATCGGATGATGTAGGATTTGAACTTGATAGGATGTTCTTCTCAGGTCTCATCAGACATTTCATCAGGATTCCAAGGAAAGAGCGAATGAGTGGGGAGTGGGTCATAATCCTTCGTAAGCCTGAATAACTGATCTCAACTGAAGAAGTCGTTTATGGACTCGATAACTCTTGTAAGAGCACGAAGAGTGCCTTGAACACCCTCTGGAACCTGCAGACCGTGATTTCCATTCTCTATCACCAGACTCTTGAATTTGTGTTCTTCTTCAAGCAATCCAATTATGGATTCATCATAGTGCGGGTCTGCTGAACCGATGATGAGAAGGGACTCTGCGGTACACTCCTTCATTCTCTGGAGTACAGCCTCATCTCCAATTAGTGGCGTGAACCAGACTACCTTGGCTTTATTCAATTCTTCATAATTTGCCAACAGGTAGCCGAGTACTCGAGTTCCGAGTGATTTTCCAACCATGAATGGAACTTGATAATCATTCTCAACAACTCCCTCATAGACTCCAGCAGCATCGCCAAATAACAACTCTAATCTTCCCTCCTGCATTCTTGTCAGAAAGGCCTCATGTCTCGAGTAATTCTGTTCAACACTCAAGACATTGACACCGTGTTCAATTAAGACACGGATTGCAAAGAATAGCAGTGGCATCTGCGCAGTATATCCAAACCCTGGGAATATCAGAGCAGTCTGATAAGTTACCTCCTCTTGTTTGAAGAAAGTGTTGGGTATTGGTCTTCCCTCGTAACCTCGAATGTCGAGTTCATCAAACGAGACCATAAATTCACACTCCTGCTTCTATGTGAGTCACACTCCAGATATAGACACTTCCCAACACATCTGAGAAGCTAAAGCTTATCAGCAAATGGTTATTTTTGGAGTCAAAACTATTGGAGGTACAATACACTATGGCAACAACTCTTAGGTGGGATCATGTTTGCCCAACGCTCATTCTTAGCCCTACCTCCTTCTGCGAAGTTTCTCTACGTGCTTCTTAAGAGCAGGCGCCGGATGTCCCGGCAAGACCTGATCAATTTGACCTTTCTCCCTCCCCGAACCGTAAATTACGGATTAAGTAGGTTAAAGGAACTTGGTCTAATCAGTGAAGAGGAGCATGACAAGGACAAGCGGGAGCGAGTATACGTGCTAACATCAATACCAATGTAACAATACGGGACAAACAGGTAGACAGACCTTGGAATCATCTCTGGGGTTCTGTCCCCACACTTCCCTATTCCCCATCTGAATCTTGGGAGTCCTTAGTGGAATTTGGGATTGTAATCCGAAACGATGTTTCACTTGTGTCATCAAGACTAATGGTCCAGCCATGTGCCTCAACTATTCTCTTCACAATCTGAAGTCCAAGACCCTTCCTAGTTCTTCGAGAAATACCTCCTGCAAAGATATCGGCCCGTTCCTCACTTGGAATTGGATTGCCATCATTTCGGAAGACAATATGGATTTCGTCACCCGTTTCTTCTGATAAGACTGAGATTTTACTTGGATGCGCGTGTTCAACAGCATTCCCTAACAGATTGTCAATGACCTGCATTACCTTTTCATGATCACAGATGATCGAAGGGAGATTATCCCGAGCAAACTCTATTTCTGATGGTATCACTGATGCTGCTATGCGGTCAACCAATGACCCTAGATCAACTTCTGCAATATCACCAATCACTAGACCCGCATCAGCGAGTTTCACTGACTTCTGAATGGTCCTAGTCATTCGTTTAGAGATCTCAGCTATCTTCTCAACAAACGTGCTGTCATAATCATCCATAAGCAGTTCGCAGTATCCTTGAATATTGTGAAGACTACCAGCAAGATCATGTGACATGAGATGAGCAAACTCGCTGAGTTCTTCCTTCTGTCTCTCCAGTTCTGCATCTGCTTCTAATTCCTTGGTAATATTTGATAGAGCTAGTTGAATTGCAGGTTTGCCCTGATACTGGATCTGGTTACTGACTGAGGAGAACCACATCAGACTGCCATCCTGTCTGATAAAACGACAGACAAAATCGAGAGGAACTGGTTCACCTCGGCGTCGTGCTCTAAATATCTCTAATATTTTAGGTCTATCTTCTGGATGAATGAACTGGATGTAATCAGAGGTCTCTATCTCTTCCATCTTCTCAAGACTTATTCCTAACGCTCTCATAACTCTTTGATTGGCATATGCTACTTTCAGGGGTGTTCCTTGTAGAATGATGATGCCTTGCATAGACTGTTCCACTAACGAACGATATTTCTCCTCACTCTCTTTGAGTGCACCTAACGCCTCATGATATACAGTAACATCCCTTAGTATTGTCACGATTTGTTTTATTGAACCATCTATTAGAAGTGGTATTTTCATAGACTCAGTCCATATTGTCTTCCCCTCAAGTTGTATTCTCTCTGTAGTGATCATTCTCTCACCAGTGGTGAATACTGTTTCATACTCTTCATTCACTTCAATTGGTAAGAACGGGAAGACATCGAAAAGATTCTGTCTTAGGATATCTTGTTTAATACCCAATGATTCTAACCAGGTTACTAATGCAGGATTTCGTATGATGACTGTGTAGTTTCTATCGATGACATGAAGTCCATCTGTGAGCGAACTGAGTATTGTGCGGTGTTGTTGGACGGCTTGCTCCAATTGAACTGAAACCAT
>JAEOST010000347.1 GCA_016840245.1 Candidatus Thorarchaeota archaeon | reverse complement strand
ATACTAGTGGTTCATCAATATATCCAAGGTACCCCTTGAGTTCACCCTCTGAATACTTCTTGAATGCTGCATTGACATCATCATGTGAAGCGTCCTTCTCGACGAGTACACTGAGGTCTACAATAGAGACATCCATGACTGGAACTCTAATAGCCCCTCCCGTGAGTTTACCCGCAGCTGCTGGATAGACCAATCCTATGGCCTTTGCCGCTCCAGTTGTGGTGGGGATGATGTTCCAACACCCTGCTCGAGCTCTTCTCAGGTCCTTGTGTTGCAGGTCAAGCATTCGTTGGTCATTGGTCACCGCATGGATTGTTGTCATCAGACCGCTTACGAGTCCAAAGCTCTCATTGATTACCTTCACTAAGGGTGCTAGGCAATTTGTAGTGCAGGAGGCGTTTGATATCACATGATGTTCATCCGGCTTGTACTCATTCTCATTGACTCCGAGTACGACCGTGAACATCTCACTCTTACCCGGTGCTGATAGAATCACTTTCTTGGCACCTGCTGAGATGTGTTTCTCAGCATCCTCGCGTGTTCTGAAGAAACCCGTACTCTCGATGACTATATCCACACCAAGATCCTTCCAGGGTAGTTTTGCTGGGTCTCTCTCGGAGAGTACCTTCACTTCATCACCATTTACGATGATTGTGTCACCTTTTACCTCTACAGTACCTGGGAATTTACCCATCACTGTATCGTACTTCAGAAGATGGGCAAGCGTCTTTGCATCAGTAAGGTCGTTGAATGCTACTAAATCAAAATCAGACTTGCCACCTTCAAGAACTGCACGCATAAATCCACGTCCAATTCTACCAAATCCATTAATCCCAACACGAACAGTCATGATAAGGCACCTTTTTGTGCTATCCTTCAAGTGGTTCTTCAAGACTCTATGCTATAATTCTTGCGTAGTGTGCTCCTGAATGATATTCGGATTATTCCGAATCAGGTGAGTCATTCTCTATGTTATCACCAGTCCGGAGAGCTCTATTGTACTGGCGCATTCCATAGTAGTAGGCAGGAATCAGTAATAGTTCAGCAAATCCCACAAAGATGAATGGCGCTACTGGATTCACGATGTCCCACAGCAAACCACCAATGAGTGGTCCGCTAAATCTGGCAAGTCCCATAGCAGCTTCAAAGTAGCCGAACCCCTCTCCTGCCCGACCCTCATAGGCTGTTCCCATCACTGAGGACATGACGGTGAAGGCAGCAGTCCCTGCAACACCCTCGATAGTGAACAAGACACCTACGGTGACTAATCCATAGACTGCCCCGTTTGCTAGTGTGATAAGATAACCTGGTAGAATTGCTAATAGGAATGTACTCACTGAGACAATTAACGCCGCTCCTGATACAATTGCTACTTGATTTGATTTGTCCGCAAACTTTCCTATTGGTCCTCCTAACATCGCGGAGATGATACCTGACGGCAAATAGACCAATGCTACAAGTGGTAAATCAATGAAAGTGAGTTGAAACACCTCAAGAATGTACAGCTCCACAAAGGGTGATAGGAGTGCAAGTACGAATGACTCGATTGCTGCAGCAATGACCAGTGCTGCTATTCCCAGACCAATAGCCTTCTGCATTGTGTTTACTTCTTTCGAATCACTAGTGTCAGGCATAGTTGGGCGAACCCTTACAGCTACATATCCGCCATAGAGATTCATTATTGCAAAAAAGATGAAGACGATTGGAATGTCAAACATGGAGATGATAATGAATCCAATAAACGTTCCAATGATGCTTCCTCTGGCATTAGCTGCTGACCGATGCCCGAACGCCTCTGCTCGGTTCTTCCTCACAACGCGTTCAGAGATTTCTGCATCACTGCCAACTAGGTAGAATGCAGCACCAAATCCCCAGAGCAAGCTATTTGCTATGAGCAAATACAACTGAGCCAGCATTATTGATACTGCCATACCGATGTAGGCTATTGCTCTCACCGATGCGCCAAATGCGATGGACTCCCTTCTTCGACCTCTCTTTGTCACAGCACCTGCTACTGGAGCAAATGCAGCAGAACCTAATGTCAAGAGAGAAAAGATCAGTGCAACCTCAAAACCTGATGCTCCCAATATGTCATAGGCTACTATAGGAAGAATAAAGCTGACAAAGAAGAAACCAAGACTGCAGAAGAAGGCTGCTTGATATATTGATTTCAGATTCTTCCAGTCACTAGTAGGTGGATCATCAAGCATGATTCCAACAGCCTCTCATATCTCAAATCTGCAATCCCTGAAATAAACAATTTGTTGCGTGTAATGCAACTGAGACTCTATGCCGCATCCAGTTTCTTATTATCATAATAGAACGCGATTCATTCGAGGTATCCAATATGAGCAAACATGACGAGCATCTTTGTGCATACTCGAAGCATCACGGCGTAGAGGATATGAAACCTCGAGTCATTGATGGCAAATTCATTTGTGAAGTCTGTGGACGTGTAGCCAACAAGGCTGAATATCTCTGCAGACCCGTGGATTTGTAATATCCACTCAGGGCAGGACCCAGACTTCTCCAGAACAATGGGTCCTCACCTGAACAGTAGCTTTATTGACTAGGCTCTTTCTTTGTAAACACTAGTTGTGTTGATGATGGAGAAAGTCCTGAAATATCTCGAACAGAATCTAGACGATTCACTAGAAGATTTGAAGAAAATTTGCAAACTCCCCTCTGTTGCAGCTAAAGGGGAGTATATGGAAGAGACCGCTGAGCTGGTAGCTAAGATGCTGGAGGGCATAGGTCTCTCAGCTACTATTCATCCAACAAGTGGAGTACCTGTTGTGACAGGAGAGTTGGATGTTGGAGCGAAAAGAACACTATTGTTCTATGATCACTTCGATGTACAACCTGCTGAGCCTTTTGACCTATGGGACTCACCTCCATTCGAACCTGAGATACGAGATGGACGGATGTTCGCGAGAGGCGTTGCTGACAACAAGGGTGATACTGTTTCAAGAATATGGGCCATCAAGGCATTCAAAGAGACTGGGACTGATATCCCTGTGAACATCAAGTTTGTAGTAGAAGGCGAGGAGGAAATCAGTAGTCCCAATCTTCCTGACTTCGTTAAAAGGAATAAAGAATTCTTGAGAGCAGACGGTGGAATTTGGGAATTTGGAGGTGCTGACATCGGTGGTACTCAGGAGGCATGGCTCGGACTCAAGGGAATTCTCTATGTTCAGTTAGAGGTGGAACTCTTAGCAATGGACTCCCATTCTGCCAATGCATGTGTCTTACCTTCTGCTCCGTATCGTTTGGTCTGGGCATTGAGTTCTCTAAAGGACGAGAATGAACGAATTCAGATTGATGGTTTCTATGATGATGTACGTCCTCTCTCAGATATCGAGAAGGAAGCAATTGCCAAGATTGACATGCACGAAGCCCTTGTGAAGGATCATTACAAGATTGATGGGTATCTGAAAGGACTCACTGGCGAGGCTTTGAAAGAAGTGTACTATAATGGTCCAACATGTAATATCTGTGGAGTCTACAGCGGATGGCAGGGTACGGGTTCGAAGACAGTATTGCCAGCAAAGGCAGCTGCTAAAATTGACTTTAGACTTGTTGAAGACATGGACACTGAAGACATAGTTCAGAAACTACGTAAACATCTTGACAGACACGGATTCTCTGATATCAAGATTGCATGGCATGATGGATACGCCGCAGCAAAGACCCCAGTCGATCACCCCTTTGTCCAGTTAACATCAAGAGCAACTGAGAAGGTCTATGGACACGAACTAGTCATTCAGCCTACGAGCCCTGGCTCTGGACCATTGTATCTGTTCAAGGAATATGTACCAATGGTTTCAATTGGGTGTGGTGACTTTAACTCACGTGCTCATTCTCCAAACGAGAGCATCTCTGTTGATAACTACCTCAACGCCATGAAACGTGTTGCTGTAATCATGGATGAGATGAGTCGCTGGTAAACTGCAAAGAGGGGCAGAACCTCCACTCACTAGGGTAGTGGAGGTCTAATCCTGAGTTCTTTGTTCCATTGTACCTCAAAGCTGTACTCGATATTCAACTCTTCATTGGGTTTGATCTTGGTTTCCCACTCTATCACACCCAACTCCATCTTCTTGTAAACCAGAGTTGGTTCTTCGAGCTCAACAGTTACTTTCTCTGAACTACTATAGGGAATCCGGTCAACGATCTTGATCTCAACATCGTCCTTCGCAAAGCTCTTGATCTCAAGTTTGTACTTGTAATCTCGCCTTCTCTTGCCTCTTGTGATTTCTGCTTTCTCGGTGTCTTTCTCAACGAGTTTCTTCTCAGCCTTGAGGTCATATGCTGCTCGTGTTCCAAGTCTGAATGTCTCTCTTGGAGCAATCATCGCGATGTAGGTTTCTCCAATGAAATCACCCGCTGCATAGACCTTGACATTTCCGGGGAGAAGAACTGAGTCACCGTTTGTCACTTCATCCTGTGCTACAACTTCCTGCATCGCATATGCGTTCCAGTAGTGTATTCGTCGAGACTCAAATTCCTCCTCAGTTAGTGTCACAGGATGTGGTTCCTTCTCTGAAATGATTGTTAGCTTTCCAGGGACTTCATAGATGACAGTACCACTTAGTGACTCAGTAGCAACAGCGTATCGTTCATCCATTGGTTCTTCAGCTAATCCTTCTAGATCATCCATGTCTGCTACTCTAGCTGCGAAGAATGCTGCACCTCCACCCAATCCATCGCCGATGGATGATGTTGTTTCAGCATATGGTGATGATATGTCAACATAGTACGGTTGAGGACGAACAATCGAGACCGGTTGTGCAGAGGCTGTTGAAACAGTGAGTGAAACATCCTCCCAGTCTTCGCGAGAGGTGTTCTGTATCATAGCAATCCGCTTGACACTTGATGTCTTCTCCTTGAGGTCTACATCGTAGGTTGGATTCCATCCAGCATCGGACAGTTGATAGACTAACTCAAGACTGATCTCCGTTTCCTGTTTTGCATCAACTAGTACACTGACCTCTGTCACGGTTTCAGTACGTCTCTGACCTTCTACTTTGCTTAGATTGGTTGAGACCACGCGAATCTGAGCCTGAAGCGCCTCAAGTTTTTCCAGTTCTTTCCTGAGCTTCTTCTTCAGATCTTGAATGGATGAAATTGTACTCTCGTCCATCTTTGTTAGATGCTCAATAGAAGACTCACCAGCGGCGAACCACTTTCCAAACTCCGCAGAGAACTGGCTTGCAATTGCTTGGAGATGTTCTATTTTGGATTTGTAGAAACTCATCCGGTCATTGATCTTTTGTTCATCCTTTCTGAGTTTCTCAAGTTCCTCTCTGAGTTCCTCGACGTTTCCTTCAGGTTCATAGATGACCTGTTTCCGGCTGACATCAATTCCCTTGAGGACTGCAGCACCCTTTCCTTTTACTCTGAAGCTATCCTCCTCAGCGTATCCTGTGATTCCACTAATTAGTAGTGTTTGTTCACCCGCTCCGACTTTCTGCTTTCCATTACGAGTTACACGAGCGCCGTCTCTGAATACAGTTACTGCACCGATTTGGGTCTTTAATTCTGTAGCCATCTTTTCACCTCCTATGGTAATGACGGATGAACATAGACATCCTTCTCCCACTGAACAACATAATCATATGCTATCTCTTTCTTTGAACCTGGCTCTATGGAGGTTTCCCACTCCATAATTCCTAGTTCATTACTCTTCAGACCAAGTCTCTCCCAGTCAATCTTCACTTCGATTGCTGGATTCAGACTGTGTGGAACTCTGTCATAGATCTGAATCTCAATTGCTTTCTTGGCAAAGTTCTCAATCTCCAGACGATACTGGTATGACCTTCTGAGTTTTCCACGGGTCATACCTGCCTTCTCGACCTCTCGAGAGACCATCATCTTCTTTGCCTTTACATCATAGGCAACTCGTGTACCGACCTTGAACTTCTCCCTTGGTGAAACCATTCCAATAGAGGTTTCGCCAATATAATCACCCTCTGCATACACCTTGACCTTTCCAGGAAGTAGTACAGAGTCGCCATTGGTAACCTCGTCCTGAGCCACAACCTCAGCCATTCCATCAGTGTACCAATAATGCAGGGTCTTTGTGTCAAATTCCTCCTCTGTGAGAGTGATTGGATGATTTTCTCCATCGTATGGAACTGTCACTGGTTTTGGAAGTTCGTATAATGCAATCCCGGAAACTGATTCAGTAGCTTCAGCAAAAACCTCCACTATTGGTTCAGGTTCAGGCGCATAACCTCCTGGAGCCGCTGCTGGTGCTGGAGGTGGTCTTGCTTCCTCCTTTTCCACTGATCTCATTCGTCCGGACTTCTTTGCCTTGGGCCTATCTCTCATCTCACTTGGGTCATAGGCATAGATCATGAATGGTGAACCCTCAACTGCCTCTACTGGTCGAGCTGTAGCAGTTGACACAATAAGGTTGACTTTGTTCCATTCCTCCTTCGTACTGTTTCTCACCATAGCAACCCGGCGAACATTGGCTGTACCTGGTAGAAGGTCAACATCATAGCTTGATGTCCAACCTGCTCCACCGCATTGATACGTAACATCAAGTCCAACCTCTGCATTTTGAGTCACTTCTAATGTGATTTCAACTTCATAGTGGGTGTCAGTCCTGCGCTGAGCTTGAACCTTACTCAGATTCTGATTAAGGACCTCAATCTCCTTTTCT
>JAEOST010000346.1 GCA_016840245.1 Candidatus Thorarchaeota archaeon | reverse complement strand
AGTCCTACAATGACAGACTATAGCCACATCTATGAAAAGATAGTTCATGCCCGTGAAGTTCTGAAGGATGTCATTCATACAACTCGTTTGGATCACACTTCCACTTTCAGTCGTTTCTCCGGTGGAGATGTCTACCTCAAACTTGAGAATTTACAGAAGACCGGTTCTTTCAAAGTCCGGGGTGCGGCATATGCCATGTCGCAACTATCAGATGATGAGAAAAAGGCTGGAGTTATAGCCGCCTCTGCAGGGAACCATGCTCAGGGCGTAGCTTATGCGGCAACTCGCTTGGGTATCAAGTCAACAATTATCATGCCTGTATTCTCGCCAATAGCAAAGATTCAAGCTACACAAGGGTATGGTGCTGAAGTAGTCCTTCATGGCACAGCGTTCGATGATGCACTATCACATGCCCTATTAACAGCAGAACAGACGGGTGCTACCTTCCTTCATCCATTTGACGATGAGGATGTCATAGCTGGTCAAGGAACAATAGGTCTTGAAATCTTAGAGGAACTACCTGACCTTGACACTATTGTAATTCCGGTTGGAGGTGGCGGCTTAGCCACGGGTATTGCCATAGCGGTAAAGAGTCAGAAACCTGAGGTTGATATCTATGGTGTCGAGGCACAGAGCGCAGCTTCAATGCTTGCATCATTCGAAGCTGGAGACGTCACTGCTGTCGAGGGACTTGATACAGTATGTGATGGCATTGCAGTCAAACGTGTTGGTGACATTACTTACAAAATAGCAAAGGACCTGTTCACAGATACTGTCACGGTTGAAGAACTCCAAGTCACTCGCACATTATTTCTCCTTCTTGAACGTGCGAAGATAGTGGTTGAACCTGCAGGGTGTGTAGGTCTCTCTGCCTTCCAACACGGAGTTATTGACATCAAGGGAAAGACTGGTGTAGCTGTTCTATCGGGTGGCAACATAGACATGGGCTTCATGTCACAAGTGATTGAAAAAGAACTCTATCGCTTGGGTCGCTCAATAAGAGTGCGTGGAATAATCATTGATCGCATAGGCAGCCTCAATCATGTAATCGAACTTGTATCTGAGTCAGGGGTTAGTGTAGTACAGATTGAACATGATCGAAGTGATCCTGATATTGCTCCCAACAAGGCTGAGTTGAAAATGGTTTTAGAGGTCCCAGATCAAGAGGCCGTGAAACGATTGCTAGCTCTCTTTGAGGAACACGGTCTACATTTCGAGGTCTTTGAGGATTAGTTACTGGCAAAAGGAGTTTTTTGACGGTTTCAAAACCTAATCAAAAGTAGTGGGATGTTTCAAAAACTGTCGATTTATTAATCGTTCATCGACGTTTTTGGATGAATACTTTACATTGGTGAATGGGTAGGTTTTTAACACCCTTTTGCATTCAAAGTGTAGTTCACGGTGCGCAGCTATCAGGTTATTCACTTCAGTGAGTAACCTAACTTGGTGATTTCAGGTTAGTTAACTAAAATCAGTTATCTTGCCTATCTCCTCGAACTGTGTACACGAACATACCAAAATAAAAAAATAATGAAGGTTTACGCAATGGGGAGAAAACGACTCATTTCGCTAGCTCTCTGCGTATCCATGTTAGCTCTGTTTGTGCTTCCATTGATCTCGATGCCAACCCGAGAGGGTTATACTGTCGCATCCGTTTATGACAGAAGTGTCGCCCAAGATGATACACTCATCTGGGAGACTATTGGCAACCCCGAGTATCTGGATCCCCACACAGACTACGAGAGCTTTGGCTCATGGATTTCATTCAATGTCTACGAGACATTGTTTACATATCCATGGGACTCAGCGGACACTACACCAAGTGTTCCACTTCTCGCTGAAAGCGTGGATATTTCCGCAGATGGATTGAACTACACCTTTACCCTCCGCCAGGGAATTACATTCCATGACGGCACACCATTCAACGCAAGCTGTGTTATTTATAACCTAGAGCGCGGGATGGCAATCTTCGACACCTGGGGTCCCTACTGGATGCTCTCTGAGCCAATGTTGGGCGGTCAGGCAGTTGAGGATGCAGCCTACGAATACGGTGAGGGCAGCGTACATCACGCTGGCAACTACACCGAATGGAAGGCTGCAAACGATGCAGGTACTGGTGCACTACTTGAGATGGACACCTACGAAGTTAGGATTCGCCTTGCTTACCCATACGCTCCATTTATCGCAGCACTGACCTATGCGGTCGGGGCAATGATGAGCCCAACCTGGGTTGAGGCTAACGGTGGAGTGGTCATTGGTGATCACAATACATACGTAGACACACACACCTGTGGTACTGGTCCTTACATGGTTGATTCATGGATACCAGACGAGGCAATTACTCTCGTCGCTAATGACAACTACTGGCGTGCAACAGCGACTGATGCAGCCGTCGTTCCTCTAGATAACGCAGGCTATTTCAGCACTGTGATTATCAAGACAAACGAAGAGGTCAACAGCCGAATCTTGAACATCGTAGGCGGTGAGGTAGACGGTACATACTGGCCTGCAAGCCACGCTGACCTGGTCTACAACGGCAACCCTGATTATTCAGGCGACGGTACCGAACAGACAGACAACCCGAACTTGAAGCTTTGGGCTGGCATGGGAACCTACAACGTTATGTTCCTTGGTTTCAATATGAATCCATACATCAACCAGTCAAACACTATTACAGAGTCACCATTCGGGAACAAGGACTTGAGATATTCACTCTCATATGTCTTCAACTACTCTGTCTACATTGATGAGATTCTGAACGGATTTGCATCACAGCTACAGGGTGTTATACCCGCTGGTCTATTTGGTGCAAATGATGAATTGTTCATGTTCGATTACAACATGACAGCCGCTGTTGAGTACTGGAACTTGGCTATGGCAGCAGGTCTGGATGATAAATGGGCCAACAACTCCTACAGTCTGACGATCTACTTCAACTCCGGTAATACCAACCGTGAGAAGGCAGCTCTGATGTTGAAGGACGGCATAAATGCCATCATCGCCCATCCTGACTCAACTGATCCCAGCTCACCCTTGACAATTGATGTCCAGGGACTTGAGTGGGCCAGTTACCTATACCAGGTCAGGAACAGGCAGCTACCAATCTTCTTCTTAGGTTGGATGCCTGACTATGCAGACCCAGACAACTACATCGGTCCATTCGTCAAGAGTACGGGAACCTATCCACTCAGAATTGGTCTCGGTCAATCTGATGGTTGGGATGCAGAATACATTGACGGATTGATCTCAATGGCCGCTCAGACTCAGAACGACACTCTACGTCAGGAGCTCTATGATGAGATCCAGATCGCAGTTGTAGACCATGCAGCATTCCTTCTAGTATATCAAGAAGCAGCAATCAATGTTGAACACATCAGCATTTTGGGTCACCAGTTTAACCCGATGCACGATGAGTACTTCTATCACTACTACAGGGACGTTGAAACAACAACAACTGGACCAACTACTGAACCAACGACTGAGCCAACGACTGAACCAACGACTGAGCCAACTACTGAACCAACGACTGAGCCAACGACTGAACCAACTACCGAACCGACAACAACGACTGAGCCACCTCCAGGTGACATGACAATGATCTACCTGGCCGTTGGTGCTGGTGTTGTTGTGATTCTGTTGATCGTCATCGTTGTGATGCGTCGAAAGTAGAATAAAGTTTGAAGTGGACTGAGTTTTCTCAGTTTGCTTCTCCTTTCCTTTTTTTTATCCAACATCTTATGTGGACACTAGGTGTCAGTGTCGATGTTTGTCTCATGTTCTATTTGCAAAAGGATGAACCTTTCCGAGGTTGACAAATTCGCCGTGAACAACTACTATTTATGCCGTTCACCAAGACAATCAGAGTCATAGGAATGACCTCTATTGAGCAATTACGATATTCGAAACATCACTTGTCCTCATTGTAACATAACACATACTTATTCTCTTGAAGATATTCGCTTCAAAGGCTATGTCGACTGTCAAAATTGTGGTGGGGCAATTCGTGTAGAGCTAGCAGAAGACGAATATCCCGAAGAGGTCACACTGCCCGATGGTAGCTGGCCTACCTCACAACAACCAGCTCCTCGTCCCGTCCGTCAACAAGGAGGATGCTGTGGGTCTTCAAGAAATACAGTTCTCATTATTGGTGTACTAATCTTCTTGTTTACTCCTTTCATTATTGGCCTCACTGTGGGACTGTTTCTTATATGCATGGGATGCATGATGAAACCACAACGAGCACCACAACGCAGGGTCCAAGATGATGATCCTGGATTAGGATTTCAATAGATGTAGTCAGACCCACAATACCTCAACAGCTCCAACAGTGCATGCACTGAATTGATTACCTTGGTTTAAGTTTTGAATAGATAAACAGTCGTAAACTCCTATTATCCAAGGCCCAACAAAGACTAATAACAGAGTGAACCCAGCTCCACATCATTCTACCGGGGACCTCTGCTAATGTCAGATGCTACTCAAAGAGATCGGCTTGTTACTATCGTCATTAGATTTCTTCTTATTGGCAGTTTATTTGGTCTATTCTTCATTTTGAGTTTCAATTCGTGGGAAACTGTACTGACTGTTTCGTCCTATGTTATGATATCATTCTTGGCAATTGCTTGTGCCGCAGCAGTACTTGGAGTAGCAAGAAATACATGGGCAACAAAATACATGGTCCTTTTTTCAGCAATGATTCTAGTTTCTGGAATCCATATCATAGGATCAATACGTTATCTGTTCTTTGAACCTATGATATCTCTAGAGGGTCTCTCAACTAGGATTGTTGCAGATACAATCGAGTTTGCTATCTTTGGAATAGTCTTGCTTGTTGCACTATACTATAAGAAAATGGACATAGATTCGAAATTTGGATTGAAGCAAATCATCATTTTTTCATTCGTGATTATCTGGTCTTATGCAATTATCTTTCATGTGGTTCTCTTCTATGTGGCTTCACACCTAATGCTGTTTAATTTCATTCTAAGCACGATTGCATTTCTCAGCATTCTTGGATCAATTTACTTGGTTGTATCATCCAGTGACATGTTTCAAGAATTCGACTCTGATTGGTTAGTAGTTGGATTGTTATTCTTTCTGTTGTTGTCTTTAATTGCTTATATCGCACCTTTTGTTCCACAGATGTTCTGGCGTCTGAATAACTACTTACTGGCTGGAGGTTTTATAGCTCTCTTGTTTTCATTCCTATCTCCAGTGCTACGACGAATGGGCGTATCCTCTAGTCGGTCCATACAATTTCCCATCGCATACTGTATGTTGGCCTTAATTCCTTTCATAATCACTAGCCTAATTGCAGCATGGCTTACTACTCTATTCTACAATAACGTTGAACTCTATTTGATTTCCAAAGCCAGCAGTGCCTTTCTCTCTACTCTCATGGCATATTCAGTTTGGATAAATAGTAAGAGAAAACCCGAATGGTATCACTTTCCAATTATTTTGCTCTACACGTCATGGTCTATCGTTGAGATTATTAGCTATGTATCATGGGTCCTTCCTTTTCCAATACCCTGGGAAGGTTCACCGATTCTATATGTTCTTAATAGCATCATCACTCTCTTCGGGCTTTTACTCGGAATACGCTGGGTTCAAAATCCTCCAAACCGAAGTTTTCCTAATCTGACAAGGTGGCTAATACCACGATTATTGGCGATCACTGCTCTATTCATTTCAGCATTACATATTGAACCAATCTTCATTGCTATGTCTGGCGTATTTGATTATAACCTTCTACTCCAAGCCCTCCTTTTGGCAACCAATCTTCCGGCAATGTTTCTGTTTCTCGTACTTTCTCTGCTGATTTTGAGTGAGATGGAGACATGGAGAACCTTACGCTTGTTCATTGTAGGTATCCTTTCTCTCTGGCTAGCTGCAAATATCCTAAGAGGATATAGTGTTAGTTGGTCTGCTGGTTGGTGGGCTGCCGAACTAATTGTCATTGTAGGTTTACTATTTGGACCCGTCTTCTTGGTTCAACTATATTATGATGCAATGATACGTTCTGAAAGTCTCCAAAAGCGTGTTACTCTCTACTCGGACCTACTAGTACATGATATCTCAAATATTCATCAAGCTGTTCTTGTAGCACTTGAACTATTAGAACTTCATAGAAGCTCTCCTGAAGATCATGATCGAATTCTACTTGATGCAACGAGCGGCCTCAACAGAGCTGATCATCTTGTTCGCAATGTACGAAGTTTGGGAGTCATAGGTGAGCTAGGGAAACAGAATCTTAGTCCTAGAGATATCGTTCAAACAATTGCTAGTGCGCGGGACATGGTTTCTTTTGAATTTCCAAATGTGGATTTTGAGCTTAGAATAGATAGTGAAGAGGATGAATGTTTTATTGATGCTAATGACCTTCTCGTTGAGGTCTTTACCAATCTGATTAGAAATTCCATCAAGTATTCGCCTTACGAAAAGAGGATTGAGATTCATGTCACCTCTGAATTGAGGGATGAAAGATTATGGTGGAGAGTTCAACATGTTGACTTTGGGAGAGGAATTTCTCCTCAGCAAAGGGAGCGCCTCTTTGAACGCTACATGAGTGATGCAGAGGGAATTGGTCTTGGACTCTCAGTAGTTTATGCATTGACAAAGCTATTCAATGGCGAGATTTCTGTTGAAGGAAGAGATTTGACTGATCACACCAAGGGAACTATCTTCACTCTGATCTTTCCAGCAATCACGTCATGAGGTAGATTTCCTAGTAATGAAGGGTGAGTAAGAGGAAATCCCCTTACACTTAATCCCTATCTGAACCTATCTGGATTATTGGGATTGAAATCGAAAAAGGGATATATGAAAGAGGAATCGTAATTCAAGAGATGATAACAATGGGTAGCGACGATATAATCCAAATCTTGTTTGATGAGGTTATGGAAGAAATTGAAGAAGAGATTGAAGACGGATTAAAGAAATTGATTTCCAAAAAGAGAATCGAAGAAGTAGTTTCTAAAATCCAAGAAGAAGTAAAGGATGAAGTTCTAAAAGTAATCAAAGAGAACTACTCAGAAGATATGTCCGAAAAACAAAAACAAGCTTTGGGTGAAGAGCTTGCAAAATTAATCACCAAAGAAGTCAGAAAACGCCTATCGAAGCTTGTTGGACAGGTTGCAGGAAAAGCAATGGCAGTTATTCAAGAATTAGAAAAGGAAATAATTGACGAAGTTTTCGAGGAGACCGAAAAGGAAGAAGAAGAGGAGGAAGAAGAAGAGAAAGAAGAAGAAGACGAAGAAGAAGAGAAAGAAGAAGAGGAGAAAGAGGAAGACGAAGAAGAAGAGAAAGAAGTAGAAGAAGAGGAAACCTCGGAAGAAGTGAGTGAAGAGACAGAAGAATCTGAGAAAGTAGAAGAAGATACTACTGAGTCGTAAGATAATATGATGGTGTCTAATTCAGACACCATCAACATAACTCAATATTTTACGCCAAGTTTCTTGGAGAGCTTCTCTAGCATATCCTTTACCATGGCAGCTAGGTCGTAATCAGGCTTCCAACCCCACTCTTCTTGAGCTACACTATCATCAAGTGACTTTGGCCAGGTCTCTGCGATCTGTTGTCTAAAATCCGGTTCATATGACATCTCGAATTCAGGGATGTGTTTCTTGATTTCAGCGGCAATCTCATCTGGAGAAAAGCTCATAGCTGTAATGTTATAGCTCTTGTGAATCAATTTCTCAACAGGTGCCTCGATGAGGTCAATGGTACACTTGATGCAGTCAGGCATATACATCATGGGTAGGTATGTTCCCTCGTCGAGAAATGAGGTGTACTTCTTATTCTTGAGTGCCTCATAGAATATCTCAACTGCATAGTCAGTAGTACCTCCACCCGGTAAAGCCTCAGAGCTAATAATTCCCGGGTATCTCAGAGAACGGAAGTCCATTCCATATCTCTGCACATAGTATTCACCCCACAGTTCGATGAATACCTTGGAGACTCCATATGCAGTGGTGGGTCGCATAATTACGTCATTTGGTGTATTGTCCCTTGGAGTGTTTGGACCAAATGCAGCGATTGAGCTTGGTATCATTACTTGGTCAAGTCCGAGGATTCTAACAGCCTCTAACACATTGTAAGAACCTACGATGTTTGTGTGGAATGCAAGTTGTGGGTTCTTCTCTCCTGTTCCAGACAGGAGGGAGGCGTTGTGAATTACTATATCGATGTTCTGATCCACAAGCATCGCTTGAAGTTGGTTCATATCCATTATATCCAATTGGAGATAAGGACCATCTCTTGTGAGGATAGCAGGTGGCTTCTTTCTTCCAGTGGCGATTACATTATCGCCGCCGTACTTCTTTCTCATTGCGCCAATGAGTTCAGTTCCGATTTGCCCGTAGCTTCCGGTGACCAGTATTCTCTTCATTGTCCACCACAGAGCTGAGCGCGAAAAATCCTAGTTAAAAGCCTTGGGGCGGTGCTAAAGTTCTTCGAAAAATAGATTGATATCCAAATAGCCAGATGTGTATGAGATGCTGGAGAGTACTCACAACATGCAAAAGATAGCTACCTTTGCCATCTGCATTGGCATTCTTTACCTTCTCAGTTGTCATTCTATCACTCAACTTCCTCAACCACAGAAACTATCCAATGGTACACACCGTTTTGAAAATGCGCAGCATCCCACAGTTGATCTAAGTTCACCACCTGATATAGAGTATGTATCAGGAACATTTGGACATCTCATTGAATGGTTCATTCAACTTACAGATGTTGAAGAGATTGGGTTCTCGATCACGAGAGATGGATATGAACTCACAGAATCTACGGCAACAACTGGATTCGTGTCAATCAATGCAGATAACCTCACAGTTGGTAATCATATCTTTGTGATTTCAACGTGGATGCTAGATTTGAGTGGTGGATTCTTGAGAGACGCGGTGGTAGTCACAGTGCTTCCTCTAACAAGCACAATCTCCGATGATGCCTCACTGACCATGTTGTTGAGTATTGGTCTTTTCGTTGTAATGGTATTAGCAGTTGGGGCTGCTTCAATGAAGTATACCCTATTGAAGCTCAGACCACCACGTAGACGGTCCTATGATAAAGATAAGACGTGGTAGAACTTTGGGAGTTCTACCTTGTTTCGTATCTCTCACCTAGAGCTGCTTGAGCAGCTGCAAGTCTAGCAATTGGAACTCGATAGGGTGAACATGACACATAGTCAAGACCAATCTCGTGGAAGAATGCAACAGACCTTGGATCTCCTCCATGCTCTCCACAAACTCCAAGTTTGAGGCTGCTCCTTGTTGTCCTTCCTCGCTCGATAGCTGTCCTCATGAGTTGACCTACACCACGTTTGTCGATACTCTCGAACGGATCATTTCTCAGAAGGTGTCTGTCAAGGTACTCTGGGAGGAATGTACCTATGTCATCACGCGAGAATCCGAATCCCATCTGTGTTAAATCATTAGTGCCGAAGCTAAAGAACTCAGCACTCTCAGCCATATCTCCAGCTCGCATGCATGCTCTAGGAATCTCAATCATAGTTCCGAGCATGAATGGGATATCCATTCCCTGTTCCTTCCTGACCTCTTCATAGACCTTGTCAACAGCCAGTTTCATTGTCTTCAACTCTGCAGAACCAACTGTGACTGGTATCATGATCTCCAGATCAACATCTTTGCCTGCTTTGATCATCTCAGCACCTGCTTCGAGGATGGCTCGGACTTGCATCTCATAGACTTCAGGATAGATGATTCCAAGACGAACACCACGCAGTCCCATCATTGGATTGGATTCATGAAGTGATTCCCCACGCTTTCTGACTTCATCCACTTCGATGTTCAGAGACAAGGCTAATCGTTCTTGACCAATCCTACTGGTTGGTACGAACTCATGGAGTGGAGGGTCAAGTAACCTAATTGTAACTGGTAAGCCTTCCATTGCTTCTAAGGTGCCTAGTATGTCTTTCTTGACAAAGGGTTCTAGCTCTTCTAATGCCGCAAGTCGCTCCTTCTTTGTCTCGCTCAGAATCATCTTTCGAAGTAGGAATAAAGGCTCATCGGAACCCTCACCATAGAACATGTGCTCTGTCCTCAGAAGTCCGATTCCTTCTGCGCCAAAGTCACGTGCGATTTTTGCATCCATAGGATTGTCAGCATTGGCCCGAACTCTAAGTTTACGGAATCGATCTGCCATTACCATGAACTCTTGGAGTCGAGGGTTCTTTGTAGAGTCCATAGTGGGTAACTCGCCTTGGTAAACGAGACCCCTGGTTCCGTTGAGTGTGAGGACATCTCCCTCGACCAGTTCAAGGTCACCAATCTTCAACTTCTTACCCAAGACATCAATCTTCATTGGAGCCGCACCAACAACACAGCACTTGCCCCAACCTCTGGCAACTAGAGCTGCGTGGCTTGTCATCCCGCCACGAGCAGTGAGTATCGCGACTGCTGCTCTCATACCCTCAATATCTTCGGGACTGGTTTCTTCTCTGATGAGAATTACTTTTCTCCCTTTCTTCTCCCATGCTACAGCCTCCTCTTGTGTGAATACAATCTGGCCCGTTGCACCTCCTGGACCTGCGGGAAGTCCTCTCGCAATTGCTGTTGCTTTCTTCTCCGCCTCAGGGTCAAGAACAGGATATAGAAGTTGACCAAGATGTTCAGGTGCAAGGCGCATGACTGCTGTGGGTACATCTATCAAATCCGCCTCAAGGAGGTCCATCGCTATATTCAAAGCCGCTGTGGCCGTCCTCTTACCAACTCGATGTTGTACTAGGAACAGCTTTCCTTCCTGAATTGTGAACTCGATATCAAGCATATCCATCGCGTGTTTCTCAAGTCTATCGCGAATGGTCTTAAGTTGATTATAGAGTTCTGGCATTCTCTCTTCAAGTGTTTCTAGCTCCTTGTTCTGCTCGTTTTTACTCTCCTCATTCATTGGATTAGGAGTTCTGATGCCTGCGACTACATCTTCACCCTGTGCATTGAATAGAATCTCTCCATAGAATTGATTCTCGCCAGTTGCAGGATTTCTCGTGAATGCAACTCCTGTTGCTGAACTCTCACCCATGTTTCCAAATACCATTGTCTGGACTGTGCATGCTGTCCCCCACTGGTCAGGTATATTCTCTATCCGTCTATAAGAAATAGCTCGAGCACCATTCCAGCTCTTGAACACTCCAGTGATAGCACCCCAGAGTTGCTCGTAGGCATCATCAGGAAACTCTCTACCAAGAGTTTCGCTCACTCTCTCCTTGAACTTACCTACAAGGTCCTTAAGGTCCTCGACAGTAAGGCAGGTATCAGTTGCACAACCCGTCTCTTTCTTCTTCTGATTTAATATCGCTTCAAGTTGTGCTCGGATTCCCATTCCCTCTTCTGGTTCGATACCCTCTGCTTTCTCCATGACTACATCGCTATACATCATGATGAGACGACGATAACTGTCATAGACAAAACGTTCATTCTTTGTAATCTCGATTAATCCTGGAATTGTATCAGTTGTTAGACCCACGTTCAAAACGGTCTCCATCATTCCAGGCATCGATTGACGGGCACCTGATCTGCTGGATACAAGAAGTGGATTTGAATGGTCGCCGAACTTTGCACCCATCATCTCCTCAATATGGTGCAGTGCTTCTTGGACCTGTTCTTTCACTCCATCTGTTAGACCACCAGACTCCAGATACAAATTGCATACATCAGTAGAAATCGTAAAACCTGGTGGAACTGGGAGTCCAAGGTTAGTAGCCTCAGCGAGTGAAGCTCCCTTCCCTCCTAATTCGTTCTTCATTGTCGCTTTACCATCGGCTTTTCCTGCACCGAACTTGTATACATACGTCTTTGTCATATTTTCACAACTCGCAGTTGAGTGTTTTCTGCATCGTTTGGGTGAGTATGAAGTCCTCATTCACCCATATAGTTCATCTAGGTAAATTTAGTCCATTTTTTATACCTTAACTGGACTATCCCTTAACTATGATTGATATTCTGCTCGGTTTTGAATGATTTGGTAGGTGCGCAGAATTTTGTTCACGTTAGTTCTTCTGCGTAGAAAGTGCTACTTATTATTCAATTTGAGCCACTTCACAAAGATTCACTCAGGAATCATCTCGACTTGGTTATTGAAAGAAGACGAGACGAGTTGATATGAGAAGAAGAAACTTTTCTCCAGCAATCCTCTCCTCACTCATTTTACTTGTCTGTATGACCCACGCAACCGCTCCTTCTTCAACAACAGAACAGATAATTCCCTTAATCAATGCGGAACCAATCACAACAGAGGAAGACACAGTTGAGATGTCTTGGACATCTCATGATGACTTAGAACCAAAGCCATTGACTAATAGTACAACCTGTATCGGTGACCATATTATGCTCAATGCAACGTTCTCTGATAATTCAGTAACTACTAGTGAGATAACATTAACGCGAGGATTTACCTTCGAAACCACTCGTGAGCTAGTTATTCCCCGACCTAATTATACAGCCTTTTTCGAACCAATCGAATTTGACCAGCTTGACTGGGTTATCGTTGAAGGTATCAATGAATTCGATGTTGTCAGTGTGACTGGCAACGGATTTGGACTTGATATTGACTTCATGGTATGGTGGGTTGATACTGATAACTCAACTTGGGATTATACTAACAATATCGTAGTTGAGAGAATGGCAACTGCAGCAGTAATCGAGTCTACTACTTTTCTAGCAGACAGAGATGGAGCCATAGCAGTGGCTTGTTTCAATTTTGCAGTGCTTCCAGGAAACTACTCCTTAATGGTCAGTACCCTTGTTGAGCATACAGAGGTCTCTCAAGGATCTTCAGTTCATTACGATACCTATGGATATTTACCTTTCAATGCTACACTGGATCTAATAGTCACTGGACTTGCCGAAGATAATACATCCATCAGTCAATACTTTGAGAACATAACTCTGAATAATTACTTTGCACCTGATGTTGAAGATGTAATTGTTGAGAGTGATAGGTCTCTACATTCAATCAGCTGGACTGTCAATGATTTGAATGTACAAGATAATCATCTCTTTGAAGTTGCAGTCTCTTCTGATAGTGGTCTATCCTTTCAACTCTTATCTGTACATCTGGACAATAATTTCTACGTCTGGAATTCTTCATCGTTCGATAATGGGGTATATGTTATTCAAATACGTGCAATAGATGATTTTGGATTCGTCGGTGTCGGAATTTCAGAGTCCTTTGAGGGTGGTCCATGGAGTCCAATGATAATATCCTTCTCAGTCGCTGGTTCTGACAATATCCAATATGAAGAAGGAGAAGTTGGAAACTGGGTGTGGTGGCTGCCAACATGCAACTACTCCCTAGCATATACAATATTTCTTGACTCATATTTCATTGAAGCGAGTACATGGACGAGTGGTGCTATCTCGGTAAGTGCTGATGGATTGGAGGTAGGCAGTTATGAGTATCTCATTGTACTGGTCTTTGATGAGTATAATACCTTAAATCATTCAGTACATGTGACTGTTGTCGAACGAAGCAATTCGACATTAACGGTTACAATTACGAATACAATTGTCACCACATCAATAACCACATCAACCCACACAGTTCCAACTAGCGATACAACCAACACAACTGGATCTGATTGGACCACATTCATGCAGGGTGTTCAGATTGTAACTACTCTTTTTTCTGGGATAGTGATTGTTGTTTTCTCAGCTTTGTTGTTGAGGTGGAGAGTCAGGAATACAATGCGAGGGGGCTCCTCGTAACCTAACTTTCTGTTCCAATAGTTGAACCGACAATTCCATAACTAGAACCAGGGGTTCCAAGATTAGAATATTATCAAACCTATTCTATATGTTTTCATAGGTGTTCGTGGATTGCGGAAGAAAAGTTGTCCAAACTTACTATCTCTCGGTCTTCTATTGGGCCTAGCACTTATCTCCTCTGCATTGGTGTTCTGTAATGATGGGCTATCAACGGATTCGGAGTCATCATCATTTTCCGTAATCCATCTGACAGATGATTCCGAATCCCACCCCCAATTAAAGTATCAATTGATGGACCCAGTTACACTCCCATCAACTGAACCTCCAATAGACACGACAGTGGGTCTTGATGAATTTCTATCAGCCATATTTCACAGTCTTAACTTGAATAGTATGATTTTGTCATGCTGCTTAGCATTAATGATGATCATGCT
>JAEOST010000345.1 GCA_016840245.1 Candidatus Thorarchaeota archaeon | reverse complement strand
CAACTTCGCGTCTAGGGTTTTAGATATTAATTTTCGCTAGTGCGCCAATACTAGTATATGACAAAGTAGTGAAAGTCTTAAAAAAAGAGGGGAAACGGGGGACGCAGCGCGCCCCCGTTAGATACTAGGTGTGCTAGGTGAGTGTAGCGTCCACTCCACCAGTTGTTGTGCTTGCAGTTATGGTAATAGTGTTTGAAGCGGTATCGTAGTTAGAGGTCTCGTATAGGACATCTGCTACTACTTCGTTCCAGCCAACTGCTGTCACGTCTACGCTTCCAGTTGTAACTGAACCAGTAAACCTGCCTCCTACGTCAGTAGGAATTGCAACATTGATATCAACGCCGCCTGTGGTTGTACTGAAACTCCAGGTTAGATTGCCATCAATCACAACATCGTTGGTCATGACGAATTCAATTCCACCTGTTGTCACATCGACATCAATGTCTCCAACATTGGAGGCAGCACCAAGAATCATTGATACTCCACCAGTTGTTGTATCGACATCGAATACATAGGTCGTTCCACTTCCAAGTGTGATATTGACACCACATGTTGGATAGTCAACCGTAATTGTATCGGAGGCGTAAGTCACGGTTGGGTCACCGTGCTCTTCTAGTGTTGCGTTAGGCACCCATATGGAGATATCATAGAGAAGGTCTGCATCATCAACAAAGATGATTTGGATACCTCCTGTTATGATATTAGCATCGAGTGTGACTTCTGCTGGCATGCTTGTTTCTGTGCGCTCAAACTCAAACATCTCACCTTCATCCCAATTGAAGTTGTTATTGGGGGGAGTCCAAGTCCAGTTGTTTGTGCCAAGTAATAAAACGGAACCAACTGCAATTCCTCCTATGATGATGAATGCGAGGACGCAAGCAACCATTGTGTTATTACGTTCGTAATTGCTCATTGTTATGCACCTTTATTGTAATGGCTCAGAAATCTGTGCCATTCTCTTCGTAGTTCTACATACTTTGGATCCTGATCGAGAACGTATCTACGAAGTATACGTGTCGTATCAGCGCGGTCTTGTTTGGAAAGTTTGTCGTGTGAGGCTTGATCTTCTATCGCAATATCCGATATCAGAGCATTTTCACGCTCAATCAGTTCTCTAAGCATCTCCGCAGCTTCATCTTGCTGAGATTCAGGGATGGAGATACCAAACACTGAGAGTGAGTTGACGATTGATTTCAGACGGTCCTCAGCGAATTTTGCAACTCCACTATCGGGTTGCATCATATCCTTGATTCCCAATCTGAACTCACGTGCTCTAGCTCTGTAATATCGCTGTACAATGCCTGTGGGGGTTTGTTCAGTACGTACCTCTACAACGAGTCCAACCTTAGGGTCTTTCAATTTCTCAATGTGATGAAGGATAGTCCCAGGGTTCTTCCCAAGTTTAACCGCCAACTGCTTGACAGTCATAGGTTGTTCGGCCAGGTTTTTGATAATCGCAGCCCTAGTTGGTTCCATCATCAGTTTGATGACTTTGGGATCTGAGATTACTTCGATCTCTTTCAGTGCGACTCTTTTCTTGGGGGACATTTCTTAATCGCCTCCAAATATCGGATCAATACTCGATGGAGAGTCAGAGTATACTTGGTCATAGTCACCGTTCCCTTCTGTCACATTCTCTGAGATTAGAATCATGTAGATTCTGCTCATTCCAATCACCATTGCAGGGATAAAGATGAGAATTATGAAGAAGAACATCAAGACACCATAACCAGCCATAGCTGCCATGGGAGTGAAGTCGAAGGTGGGTGAAGTAGGACCTAGAGGAAGTGATAGCATAGAGGATATCACCATTGGTGCGATAAGAGCTCCAATTATTCCAAGATATGCAAACCAGTTTGAGAATACTCTGTCAAAGTACTTGGTACTAAGACGAAGAGAAATCTTCAAGGAGTTAATCACTGAGTGTCCATCTATAATGGCAGGGAAGATCATTGAGAGAAATCCTGACATAAATCCGAGATATATTAGAAGTATTCCAAGAACTAGAGAAGCTATTCCTAGTTCTTCGGGACCAAATCCGTTCATGAATCCATATGGTGCAAGAATTCCTGCAACAATTGCAATTGGAATTATTATGATGAGGAACTGTAGCATTCCCCCTGCTCCAAGAGATAGGAACTTCTTGCTGTACCACGAGAATACTCCTTCTGCTGTAGTACCTTCACTCTCTACGATCTCTCT
>JAEOST010000344.1 GCA_016840245.1 Candidatus Thorarchaeota archaeon | reverse complement strand
GCACAGTTAGAGCATCTTGGTTTACGGGCATTGCAGGTTCTTCTGCCATGTGCACCAATGAATCGAGCATATTCGTACCACAATTTCTGCGGTAGCATCTCCATGAGTTCCCTCTCAATCTTCTCACGATTCTTCTGATTAGTGAGACCTAACCTCTGAGTCACTCGCATGATATGGGTGTCAACAACAACTCCCTCATTTATTCCAAACATAACAGAGAGTACGACATTGGCAGTCTTCCTACTCACCCCTGGGAGGATTACAAGTTCTGCAATCGACTTTGGGACCTCTCCACCATATGTCTCTACAAGGATTCTTGCAGACTCCTTGATGTATGCAGACTTCTTGTTGTACGAGCCCGTTGAGCGAATTATCTGGGTCAGGTCTTCAATGGGAGCGTTCATCAGCGACTCCGCATTCGGATATCTATCAAACAGTGTTGGAGTCACCTTGTTCACAGATGCATCAGTTGTATTGGCCGATAGAATCGTGGCTATGAGCATCTCGAACACATTCCTATGAGTGAGGTAGATCTGAGGTGCATCAGGATATGCTTTCTTCAACCGTTTTAGAATCTCTCGTGCTTTTTCTTTTTCATTCATGAACCTACCACACCTTCACTGATTCAACCAGATGTACTGTTTTCCGCATCAACATGCATCTCTGACTCGTCTTCAACTATTCTAGTTCCAGCAATTGTAAGTAGAATCAATAGATTGAGAACTAGGACGATGAAGAATAACCACGAGTGCGGCATCAGTTCAAACAGGAAACCACCGATTAGTGGTCCAATGGATCCACAGATGTAGACAGTAGTCATGAAGACCGCAAGAATCTTCGAAGTATCTTTCTGAGGTAACCGCCTCCTGACTAAGGCGAACAGAACCAACCACCACAGTGAGTCATTTACGTATTTCATAACGATTGCAATGAATGGTGTTGAGAAGACAACTCCCAAACCATTGTAGAACGCGTTTGCACTATTTATCACTGACAGAGGTGCCCAATAGGTAAATCCTTCTGCAATAAACAGAAGATACGCACTGATTGGCATTAGCGCATATACTAGCAGGGATGCCTTCTGCACTCCCATTCTGTCTGTAAATCTCCCAACCTTCAACAGAAGTGGTACTTGAATCAACAGAGTTGCGAGGAGTATGATGTTGATTCCTGCGAACTCTACATCCAGTGTCACGTTCGTATAGATGAGAGCTCCAAATTTGAAGATGGAATCGCTGATACCATCGATGATCATGACGGCAAGCATTCCGGGAACTGTAGTCAGAATAAGTTTGATTATCCTTCCATTCTCTGCAATGAAGTCCTTCAGGATGTGACGTTCTCCATTCCTCTCTTGTTTTCCACTACTCTCTAGATACACTGCTCTGATGACAGTACATAGTAACAACAGTATTCCAATAGTTAGATAGATTATGCGCAGAGACTCACCGAACGCAATCAGTGGCAGCATTGCCCCAAAGATGAGCAGTGTGACAATTCCTAGTGACCTTCCTGCAGTGAAGAGCGATAATGCCAATCCACTATGCTCTCTAGGAATGTTATCCATTATGTATGCAGAAGAACCTCCCTTGACAATCTCTACGCATGCTAGGCACATGAGGGCGACCATTACTATTACCGGATCGGTGTATAGGCCTAAGACTACATAGTATGCGGCGTAGATTAGCATTGCAATGACAGACAGGTTCTTTCTATCCACCACATCTCCCACGTACCCTCCTATCATCCGTGTTATTCCAGCTATAATAAAGTAGATTGTCAGCATTGCTCCAATCAGTATGTAATCACCATACAGTGTCCATAGATAGAGATTGAAGTACGAACTAATTGCAAATCCCGCATTGTATACCCACGCAGTCAAAAGATAGATGCTATAATTACGCCAAGCGAAGATGTCTTTAACAGAACTCCAAAAGTCCTTCTTAGTATGTTCATCAGGTCCTTCTGAGTCTGATTCACTCTCAAGGTCAAACTCTTCGCTCTCAGGGTTTTCATCAGGGATGCGACTGTCCCTCCTCGTTTCACTTGCCTGGACCTGTTTCTTCATTGTCTGCTCCTGCTCAAATACTTTCGCTAGAACATACTAGATTTGATTCGAATCTTAAAAGCCTCATATACACTGACTTTGGAAGGCTTGTTCCTAATTGCAAAATCAAGTCGGTCGAACCCGGTAATCACCAGGAGTGTTTCACATCAATCTCAGATGAACATCAAAGACCTAAGGCACAAGTCTGTTCTTGTTAAGTGACACGGAAAAGTAATTGAACAGACTAATCTTCCTTTCGATCTTAAGTCATCTATTTCTCCTAAATTGGGCTCATAGGAGGAGCCGCGTCCTCCCATTTGACCG
>JAEOST010000343.1 GCA_016840245.1 Candidatus Thorarchaeota archaeon | reverse complement strand
GGCATTGAAAACCTGGTCATTTTCAACATCTAATATTTGGGAGAGTTCCTCATTATACAGTGTCAACTTGAGATCTAGATCTGTTACCGCCACTCCAACAGGCATTGCATCCACGACAGAGTGAAAGTGTCGTTCACGGGCACTGATGTCTGCAACCCAGTTATAGACTCCAATGAAGGAGAGAAAGCCAGCGAGTCCTAGAGAGATGGTCAGAGTGTCTTGAAGGACTTGTATTCCTATCGACAGGATGTTCACCGAGTAGGGATAGAAGAGGTCAACGAGCTGAATCAGACCGGAGTGAACTACTACAATGATGATGATGGTCCAACCTAGTTGTAGGGGAATTCGTGCTGACCGCTTTTGAATCGACCGTCCGAAGAGTATAATCAGTAGATAGGCGATGATTGCAACTCCAAATTCAATTAGAGCATCATCATAGTCAGCGTATCCGGTTCGTGGTGATAACAGGCTGAAATAGAGTATCGATTGTAGGATGACAATGACAAGAACTACAATAGGAACTAACATCTGTTGTAACATAGTACTCCATGTAGATGTATCTTCACGACCCATGCAACGGCCCCATTCACATTTTGCTTGGTTATTTCCTAATTAGGATATTTATGACTGCTTCAACAAAGCTCTGACTAGATTATCTGTATCATTTGTTGATAAAGGAGGTATCTTCCTCGAGGATTAAAGGAATGAAGCAACGATTGAATGAACAGCATTCTGCGACCACTGATTTCATGGCTGAGATCTTTCAGGAGGGGATTGATAGTGGAGAATTCAAGAAGAACTTGGACAGTAGGAATGCGGCAACAATTCTGGTGAGTGCCATCGTGGGTCTCTCAAGCCTGTCTGTCACGACTGGAATCAAGATGGACTGGGAGAGTATCAGAAATAAGCTCTTGTCCATGGATCTTCATGGAATATCATAATACTCAGCATTGAACACCACGTTTTGGGGTCACAAATTACTCCAATTTACGCAATTCGATGATGAGGATGATATACGATGGATTGTTTCTTGAGAGTAAGCAGAAACATACAGTCAATTGAGTCTATGATACACAGAATGGTTCGAGAGAGGATATACCTCTCTCGATATAGATTCCAATACGTTCTGGTTACGATGGGGACTCTAGACAGAAACCGACAGAATGGTTGTTGTACCATCCAATCCAACGACTGTCTCTAATGGTGCGATCGCGGACGCGTAAATGCACAGTATAACCACATGGTTTCATACCTTTGGTGTTTAGTTCCCAATCATGGTCATAGACACCAGTATTAGGTATAGCAGGATATTCTGTGGGCCCCATAGGATCCGGTTTTCTGCCACCTGCAGGACCGGATGGATAAATGCTAAGATAGAGGTAGTTGAAGTGATCCTCTCCTGCATAGTATTTTCCAAATATTATATCACCAACCTGAAACTTTCCACAATCCCCAGCATCATGCTCTACACCAGCACGTCGATACCCAGTTATTTGGATTTTAGCAGGATCTGGCTTTTTGTTGTCCAGGCACAGAATCACGTTAGTCCTATTTCCTCCAGCATCACAGTGTACTATTCCAGCAGGAACGATGGTTCCATCTGCTTTCTTTGCTTCCATACGAATCTCCCAGAGTCCATTCATTGTTGAACTAGTCTTCCATTCTGCAAGGACATCTCCTTGGACCTCTCGGAATCCCGATGAACTTGTGTATTCAAGATAGGTGTAGTAACCATTACTATCAATCCTTTGTTCTATGGTTCCATGTAGATATGGACTGGTTCCAACCTGTCTTACAGTCTTGACCTTGAACTTGTTACTCACTGGTTGCCATGGATTCTGTACATCACTTGAAAATGGTAAATATGGACGTACAAATATCTTGTATTTCAATCCGATTGCGGGCGATCGTACATTTGTGATACGTCCAGTCACTATCACAATTCCGCCAAACGGACTTTCAAGCACATCAGGTATATCATCATCACCAGAGGGAGTAAAGTCAATGGTTACTCCATCTCCAGTAGCGTGTCCCGATGATTGGTCAATATCACAGACATCAATATTACCGACGCTATCAATATAGGGTATCTGAGTACTCAGTCCGATTGTAGGTCCGGGCTTAATGTGGACATGTGTTTCCTGTCTGTTACCCCAAGTTGGCAATCGGTCTGGGTCAGTAGTTGATGGCGGAGTTCTCCAGGAGAGAACTGCACGAATCTTTACAACACTTGGTCCCTCAGCACACGGACGTTGATGATGACTGAAATCAACAGGCAGCATAACTGAGTAGAACAGACCCTCATCAGGGATGCTCTCAATATCATGCACATTAACTGTGGCTGTACCTAAGTATCTCCACATGGCAAAGAGTTCGCTCCACTCCCAGAATGCCACGTATTCGTAGCTTCCCGGTTTACAGAGATTTCCAGAATATCCATATTGTTTCTTGACTTTGATCACACCAACAAGTTTTCTCTGATTTTGATTGTATCCAATGCAGGTCAACTCCTCATAACTAAGGTCCCCTGAGGTTGTTGACAGGGTACTTACAAGACTGGCAAATTCAACACCGGTTGCCTCAAGCATAGCCTTGACCTTGTCAGAAACTGCGATGGGCATGGATAGAACTTGATGAAGGTATGGAGAACAATACCTGAATGGATCTACTTTCTTGTCCTTGTATAGTTCATGTATTTCTCCAAATCCCATCTCCTTAGATTCTATAAGTTGTATCTCTTGCTTCAGATCTATGAGCTTAGTCATTTCTGCTGGTATCTCAAATCCTGCAGTTTCAAAGATTGTTTCGAGATACTGATACTCTGACTCTTTGATCTGTATGTATGCATCCAGTACATTCCCCCATACAGGTTCAAAGTTGGGGTCTCCAGCTGTTGGTGCTCTGTTCCATGACAGGATCGCACGTACCTTCGGAAGGTACTCGACTATACACATTTGCTCCTTGACAGTTAGCTGAATCGCTACCGCATATTCCAGGGGTTTGTCTCCCGGGATATTGTAAGCTGTGAAATTCACCATGCCTGCATCGACCCAATTGCCATCATCCTTCCAGTCCACAAAGAACCTTACATATTCTGGCGATCCATGTGAACAGATATCAGTCGTGTATCCATATTCCAACTTGATGTGAACAACAGCCTCTAATCGATTTAACTCTGGGTTGTACCCTAGACACATCAATTCCTCATATTTCCTTTCTCCACTCATCTCTGTGACTGCTTGTAGTCCGGAAATTGGTTGCGTTCCAAAATAATTTGGATTCTTCGCAATCAGAGCTCTGAATTGCATTCGCTCCAATTCAGGAAAAGCAAGTTCCATCTTCATACCTAGAGCTTTAATCACAGACGGCCCTACTATGCCATCTGCATTCAGTCCTTTACTTTCCTGATAGCGTACAACTGCCTTCCTCGTTGCATCACCAAAGATTCCATCGATAGGACCAGAGTATATACCAAGTTCCCCAAGCTTGCTTTGTATATCACGGACCCTATCACCTTTAGATCCTAATCTTAATGTCATTTTTTAACCTCATATCTCATACTTTGTTTGTGGATTTTCGAATCCATATGATTCGGAGTATCCACTGAGGTCCTGACTTAAGTTGCGAACTCCTCCACGAAGTCTTGTAGTATACATCCGTTTAGCCTATAAAATATTCTATTGATAAGAATAGGAAAATTCATACCCAAAATCGCAGTGAGATTGATAAAGAAGAAGTGTCATGATTATCAAAATGCTCATCTGGAGGTTTGTTTTCTCAATTCCTGTAGTAGAAGGTGTTTGATTGAACGATATGACCGAGGAGGAATTCAAGAAACGGTACTTCGAGATCATCTCGAAACCACTCCCTAAAGACCCTGAGCAACTGGACTTCCTCTATGAGCGTATCGTGACCCTCATCGAGTTCACGGTTGACCGTGCAGAGTATTATGAGAACATCAGACAGGAGAATGCCTCTACCTCTAACACCTTGGTAGCTATTGCGATAGCAGGACTTGGACTCATTGTCACACTGATCTCCAACTATAACTGGGTGACTCATCCGTACACATACATCTTCGTCCCACCCCTGATGGCACTCCTCATAGGTGGAACTATCTGCGTGTTCAAGCATCATCTGGACTCGAACTTTCAATATCCCCATCAGAAGTACGACTGGATTGAGGAGCGATGGTACTTCAAGAAGAGCATCCCGGCCTTTGAGAAGTTGCTGGATGAGAATGAGGCGGACGTTAAGAAGACACAGGATGCATTCCTCAGTGACCTTGAGAGGGAGTTTGACAGAAACATAGATACTGACAAGGAGAAGGCCATTCCGTTGGACAAGGCGAACCTGGTGATACTCTACATTGTCACGGCCTACAAGAAGAAGTTTGCTAAGATTATTTCAAAGATCCATACTTGGAGCTTCATTCTGGCGGGACTATCTATGGCACTCTTTACTCTCATCTATGCCCTGTTTGTGATGCCGTTTGCTCCTTGAAATATACCAAGAACATGATTGCTGTGATGAGTACCATTAACTCAACGTGGCAATCTCAAGCCCAATGCTTGTGAAAGTGCTCTCAGTACCCTCCTCAAGAGGTCCTTCATTTCCCTCGACAATTGCAGACTGCCGCTCTCTCATAATCTCAGCACCCAATTTCAAGAGGGCCTTCTCTATATGCTTGGCTGCACTTCCAGCCAGTCGGCTCTTGTATTTTGTATCGAAGGCGAATACCTTCTTGCCACTGAGGTCAGATAGACTGATTCTTTCGATGAACTCCTTGACTGGCTTGGAGGGCCTCCATGCATGTGTGGGAGCACCAACTAGGAGGATATCACATTCCTGCAGTCTGTCCACATCAACCTCACTAGCACGAAAGACATCGACACTGACTGAACCTGAGTCCTCAAGACCCTTCGCCAGAGCCCGAGCGACCTTCTCAGTGTTGCCAAATTGAGAATGATAAACAATGATTGCTTTCTTCAATATCTCACATCCAATAATACCAAGACAATTGTGAATATACGTTGTATCTTTTTGTGTCTTTGTCTCAATGAGAGGTGGAGTTCAGAGTTCCATATCATCAATTGTGACTCGGGGATTGGTGTACCGCCCCTTGTCCAACTTGTACTCACCGAATTGGATTGCACTCTCTGGACACCAGTTGAGACATGCCAAACACTGCTCACATCGATGGAGCCACAGTGGTCCGTCATTAGTCATCTTGATATTGTCTACCGGGCAGACCCTCACACAGATCTCACACTGCGTGCAGTCATCATCGTACCAGAATCGAGAATCAGACTCATTCACGCCGTCAATAAACTGTAGATACCGGTCTCTCTGACCAGAGTATGGTGGAAAGTCACGCGCCGGTCTGTAGATGCTTCGTTCATGGACGTTCTCGACAATCATAGGTATCCTGCTGAGTGCCTGGTCGATGGATCTCCGGACCTCGTGATCTGTGGGAACGGAATATCCCATCAAGAAGTTGTTAGGTAGTATCAATCGAAAGCCTGCAGACAGGTCCAGACCGATCTCTTGCAGCTCCGCTTGTAATTGGGAGAACACCCGTCCAAGTCCTCCTGCATAGGTGACCACGGCATAGACATAGCAATCTTGAACTGGCTTGAGATTGGACAGAAACTTTCGTACAATGGCAGGAATCCCACCATAGTAGACGGGAAAGACAAGCCCCAAGCACTCACTGCTCTCTTGAGCAACATCCAGTGTTGCAGATGAGATTCGGACTATCTCGGTCTCGCCTAGACCCTCAGCGATGACTCTGGCAATCATCAGACTGTTACCAGTTCCAGTGAAGCAGTATATCCTCGTAGACATGTGTTGTACCTCTCCGCAAAGCATTCACAATGGTATAGGTACAAACTCTGAGATTGTTAAAAGATAGCACCTACGCATAAGATAGGCAGACTTTTTCATCAATCTGCATACTGAGTTTGCATGCATCTCAAGGGAATCGACAAGCTAAGGGAGAAACTACCAGCCTATCTAGGTAGACGAATAGGACTGCTACCTCTGAGAGGCTTGATTGCAGCAGTCATCGCATATTCCATCCTCATCTTCCTCGACATTCTCCCACGTCTCCTTATTGACATTCCATTCCTAGATCTAGTGGAACCCTTTATGCCCTTCATTGGGAGCCTGTTCGTTGGTGCAATGATACTCTGGCTACTTGCTGGTGTCTGGACAAAGCGGGACACGATGAAAGCCAAGTATGGAGACATCGCCTATCAGAAGATGATTCCTAGGGGTGTGACAGGAGTCGCCCTACTTCCAGCAGTGATCTTCCACGCCTTCACATCCATTCGCTCTCTTCCAGGAGAACCTGTCAATGACATCACAACTCTCTGGGCTCAACCACTCCTTCCACTCATTGGAGTACCAACACTGGTGGACCTGATTCTTCGGATTAGTCTATCACTGGTGTTCATTGTCACTGGAATGTTACTTGTTCGTAGCGCAATCTTCACATTCGGAATAGACTACATGATGGTAGTCTACCTCTACTTCCCAGAGGAGTCTGAGATACAGGAGCATGCTATCTACTCAGTTCTGCGCCATCCCACGTATCTCACAGTTGTGTTATTTGGAATCGGTGCTATGTTCTTCAGGCTCTCGGTGTATTCAATCGGTATCTGTATCATCATCTATCTGGTCATTAGACTGCACACCAGAAGGGAGGAGGAAGAACTGATTGAGCGGTTTGGTGATGGATTCAGAGATTATATGAGTCGAGTCCCAGCACTTCTGATTCGACCACAACAACTCAGAGCGTTCTTCAAATTTATATTAAATAAACGGGAGTAGCAAGTCTTCAGGACTCCATCGTATATTTTGCAAATCACTGAATTTAGGCCATCTTTTGTTTCCGTACAATCACTATCACAAAAGCTAACACGATGACAAGTGCTCCACTCCCTATTACAAGAGCAAGCACAGGAAGTTCCTGTTCAGGTGTAGATGTCGTAGTACTTGTTGTTGGTTCTGTGGTGGAAATTACAGTGGTAGTTGTCATTGTTGTGCTGGTAGTCGTGGTAGTAGTTATGATTGTCGTTGTCATGCTCGTTATAGAAGTCGTAGAGGACATGGTGGAAGTAGTCGCTGTAGTTGGAAAAATGGTTGTTGTTGGTTGAGTTGTGGTGACAGTTGTTGTTGTCCCACCTAGTACTGTAACGATGACTGAGTCACTTGCAGAATATCCATTATCGTCCCATACAGTGAGGGTGAAATTATAGATTCCCTGCGTCAGATAATTGAGTTCGATAAAGAATATACCACCGTCCCATTTTCCACTCTCATACTGATTCTGATTTAGGAGGATTTCATAGGAATCGGGGACCATACTCACTGGATTCCAGATAAGGAAATTACCAGTACTTCCAGCTTCAAACTCCAGATTCTTGCTATCTTCTAGTGTAGGATGCAGTCTATCAACAAGCAAACCTGGAACCAAATCCTGACTTCCTGCGCTCCCAGGAATATAGTAGTAATATCCGCTTTGACTGAAGTTATAGTCGCTCCAAAAATTCCCTCTGGGTGCCGGTAGGTCCGAATCTGACCATTGGTTATATGATCCGTCATCTTGGGCATTTCCTAACAGGTTCCAGCCAATGGCGTTTCGATGCAAAACATTGTAGCTACCAGAGTAGATGTAGATGCCTCGGTTGTTATCCCATATTCTGTTCCAAGTGATTATATTGTAGTCAGATTCCTGCAGATATATTCCGGTGTTATTGTTGTTTGAAATGAGATTACGAGTGACATTGCATGGTCTCATCGATCTAAACAGAGAGATACCAACAGCATTCTGGATCAGACTATTATTGATAGCAGTTACCTCAGATGGATACCGTAGTTCAATTCCACCAAGATTATACTCTGCAGTGATATTCCGTATAGTAGAGTTCTCTGAACCCCATATGTAAATCCCATAGTAGCTATCATAGACCGAACAAGATTCTATTGTGCAATTGGTCCCACCTTGTAATCTGATTCCTACTGTATTGTCGTAGGCAACAACATCAGTTACAATACTGTGATTACATATTTCTAAATCGATGGCTCGTGAATAACCATGAAATTCGCCCCCTTGAATTACAATATATGGACATAGAATCGCGACAATCTGTGAATACTGTGAACCATCAATATAGTTCCGGGTTTCGTTCCAGAAGTAACCAAATGGTTTGCCATTGTATATGTTATCAGCTATCTGTTGTTCCAGATAGCATTCATTAAAGTTGAAGTCTACATCGATTAAGGTGTTATTTGAGATCGTACATTTGATCGGCCCCTGTAGAGCCAATGTCCCTTGATTTATCGAGTTGTTGTAAACTGAGACTTCAAGTTGACATGATTCTAACATATAAGACTTGAGAAACAAAGCGGCCTCATTGGCTATCAG
>JAEOST010000342.1 GCA_016840245.1 Candidatus Thorarchaeota archaeon | reverse complement strand
TCTATGCCTTAATTTCTGAAGAACGGTCAGATTGGCAAGTCGACCCATCCCAAGTAGATTCCTCTTTCTTGCTATATAGAGAAACAAGAACACTATGGACACAATAATTAGCACTGCCATCGGGAGATACTGATAGAATGTTAGCAGACTCTGTAGGTCTGGGTGAAGCTCATCAATCTGAACGTTTCCAATTAATGAATAAGAATAGAGAATGACTTGATTTGAACCATCCGTCTCAGTGATTAGAGCTTCGAGGCTAACATAGCCGACTGGATGATACCAAGCTATCTTTCCTGTATCGCCGTTGAGGACATAAACTCCAAACCCAAATCCCAGGATTAGAACTTCATCGACTTGGTTGTTGTCAAAGTCGTGTGTATAGATGCTGGCAATAGATAACATGTTTTTCGACCAGATCAATTCACCCGTTAAACCATCGAGAGCTAAGATATTATTCTCATTTATGAAAACCACTTCTGGAACAGAATCAAGAGTCAGATTGGCTACAAGGAAATTGTAACTTCTTGCAGGTGTATAGTAATTCCAAAATTCACTACCATCCTCAGGATTTAGTGCTATATTAGATCCGGAATAGAAGATGACTTCAAGGTCACCATCTTGATTTAGATCTGCTGCAACTATGGGTTCATACCATGACTGAGGACTGCCCCCACTTACATCCCAAATGACAGAGCCGTTCGAGGTATCCAAACAGATGATGTGCTCTTGGAGAGGATATGTATTGCCAAAGATCAACTCCATCTGGTTATCATTGTTTAGATCGACCATAACAGGAGGTCTGTGAATGTCCCGATAGTTAGAGACTCTCCATTCAGTTGAACCGTCTGCTCCATCCAATCGTACGACATTGTTTGTTCCATCAGTCTGACGATAGTCAACAAGAATCAAGTCGTATTTACCATCTACAGTATTTTCAACTGGGATAGGACTGTAGTCCGTCCAATTATCGTGTTCCCATAGGAGTGCTCCTGAATCTCCATGCATGATTCCAATCTCATTATAGTCCAGTGTAACCACGATTTCTTCATCAAGATTCCCAGCAAGATCTCCGATGAAATCTATGCGTCCTCCATCCCATTCTTGTGTCCAGAGTTCTGAACCATCCTCTGCATTGAGTGCCACTAAGCGGTGGTGGGAACCAATCACGACCTCTTGAAGGCTGTCTCCATCAATGTCCCCCAACATTGGACCTCCCCAACATTCACTCAGTATATCGTAAGTCCAAATCATCTCACCCGTATCGAGATCTATCATATGGACTATACCGAAATCAGTGACAACAAACATCTCTTGATAACCATCTGAATCAATGTCTTCAACAATCGGATCTCCGGCGATCTCGCTTTCAAATAGGATCTCCCATTGGAAAGGTTGTCCTCTGTCTATCAATTCGTAGTTTGACTGTAACTCTGGATGATGGGTTGTAGCAGCATCAACATAAATCATTCCAGAAAAAGCAAACACACAGATAATGACTGATAGTAAGGTCTGACTTTTCACCCGGCCCACTCCTTCTGAAGTAAGACGAGTAGTCCAACTATTAAACATTTTCAGAACTCTATTTCTTAGGCATCTGGCTCATTGAAAGATTATGCCTAGAGATTATTCCCTTCAATTTCATATCTAACTGTCTTTCGATGTCATTTGACAATTCATAAGGAGCACGTTTCTTTAGGATTTCATCTACTGTGTCACTAGCTCTATCTTGAATTTCATGAGACCCACTATTTATCCATGCATCAGTACTAAGTCTATCAATCAGACCTGAAGGCATGAAGTGCTCAGATCTCAACTTCTTCGATGTGTGTTTCTGCCTCAGGTAGTCTCCGTCAGATCCAACCTTCGAAATCAAGTCCGTGATGACTTCAATCCCTTCAATGTCAAATCCCTTGATGAGTCGAAAAGCAGTCCCACATATCTCATTGTCAATGACGAGCTTCTCAAGTGATTGACAGTTGAGATGCGCCAGCATTCCTGGACCTGAAACAACATTGATCCTGGCCAAGGCACCAATGATCAGTCCAATCCCTGATTCGTAGCCGCTCTGTGCATCAACTACTTTCGAATCACTTGCTCCCAAATAGGAGTGGGTGGGTATCCCGTAGTGTTTTCCAAGTTCAGCAGATGCACATGAAGTCATCATTGCTTCAATCGCACCAAATCTGGGTGTTGCATACTTCATATCGAATGAGCCTGGAGCTCCACCATAGATGATAGGAGAACCTGGATTCTTCAATTGTGAGATGACTACACCTGCGAGTATCTCCGCATTGACCTGAACGAGAGTTCCGTGTATGGTTACTGGACTTGTTGCACCAGACAATGGTGCTGGAACAATGGCTGCAGGGATTCCAGCTTCTGCACAATCCAGCAGATTTTGTGAGGCTGCATCACCCCAGGTCAAAGGGGAGATCGGACAACAGTCGAATATTGCTCTGGGTTTCTGGGCAAGCTCATCCGGACCTCCTGAGTCGGCTTCCAGTAAGAGTTTCATCTCATTGAGACCATCTTTCGAGAATGCTCCAGTGACAATGGGCTTTCCAGAGTTCTTCAACGTCAGGTATAGTCGATACAACCCTGATACTGATTCAGGAACATCCGAAGGAACAAGTGCAGTGCTCTGAAATTCAACGTGCTCCAGACTCTCAACTAGTTGTACTAATTCAACCACATCTGATGATGTACCCTTGCGGATCTCTCTGGTCTCGCGGTCCTTGAAATTCACAGCAGAGGATGCTGGATTGTATATCACGCTGTCAGAACCAATATTCCAGACCTTCTCACCATTGTGATTGAACATATCAAAACTCGATGGGGTTTTCCGAACTGATTCCTCGACAACAGAAGAATTGAATCTGACTATGTCGCCATCAAGCTGACATCCAGCCACTCTTAGCAGCTCTTGAGCAACCTCATTGGAAACCCTCACACCGGTTTTTTCTAGGACGAGCAAAGTGGCTTCATGGATTGCTTTCAGGTCATCATCGGATAGGAATCGGAGAGTAATCATTGTACCATCTAACAACCACTGGAACTTAAGTATTCACGATGCTTGAAACAGGCAGACTGAAAAGAGGGATTGTTGATGTTGCATCGGAGGAGTTCACGTGGCTATTGAGGACGACTATAGTTTTGCTTCACCCACAAAGAGAACTGGCCCCAAAGCGTTTAACGAATACAGCTTCAATGCGATATTAGCAATGGTAGGCCTTGTTGGATCCTTCCTGGCAACACTAGGCGGTGCATCAGTAATGGCTCTGCTACTGTTTCCTCTGACTCTAATAACTCCCATTTTTGGGACATTGGTGTTCTCAGGTATCATTGGATTATTGATGATTCCTTTCGGTATAGCACAGCTCTACTATGCGTGGAAGATTCATACTGAGAATTTCATGGATTTTGGAAGAGTCACTGCCATCAGTTGGATTCTGATTGTATTAGTCATTATTTCAGCTATATTTGCAGGATTCTTTATCATCCTCATATTCCAGCTGATAATTGGGCAGGTCTTATTGAACATACTAGTTGTGTTCTTTCTTAGCAAACCTGAGGTGCAGCAAGAATTCATTTGGGAACAAGGAGGAGAATGAAAAATGGCTTTCGATGGAGAATTCGAAGAACATCAACCAGAGAGGAAACCTAGGGATGGACCAATTACATCTTGGGACACCAATCCGCTTTTCACGTTTCTAGCACAAATCGGGTCAGCGATACTTCTACTAGTCGAGTGGGGAATAGCGTTGGCGGTACTACCATTGATTATCTCATTAATGCCTCCAACTGGTCCTGTTGATCCTATCGGATTTGTCATTATGATCCTCTTTGTACCAGTCGGAGCATTCCAGATGTTTCTAGGATATCGCTTATACAAAAGAGTACCCAACACACTCAAGCTCTCGTTCATAGTTGCGATCTGGGTCATTCTAATGTCAATGACTATTATCATTACAGGTTTTCTCACAGGAACAGGTGGTGCTATTCAGTTGCCAATGATTCAAATTGGAGTCAATGTTGTACTTGCGTACCTTTCGAGACTTAATGATGTTAGGGAACATTTCGATGGGCCAGGTGCATTCCAACAGATGGGATATTGAACATCTAGATAGACTGGAATACATCAGCGGGACATATATTAGCGTAGAAGCTTGACTGAAATACAATTCACTCGTATTTGGAGGGAATAAACATAGCCGAAATACCAACACCAACAGCTGGTTATTCAGCACCTTCCGGTGAGAGACCACTAGGAGTGACCATTCTGGCAGTCCTAGAGATCATCGTCGGAGCACTGGGCCTATTTGGTGCAGTGTCATTGATCATGGTTGGTGCAATGATTCCGTGGTTAGGCGCTTTTGCCATGATTCTCGGTGTCGTTGTGCTGTTCCTCGCCCTTATCGACCTAATCGTCGGTTGGGGACTTTGGTCACTCAAGTCTTGGGCCTGGATGGTTGCCTTGATTGTCAATATCATCAATTTGATTCTCAACGCAGTCCAGTTCAACTGGCTTGGTGCAATAATCAACCTGATCATAATCATCTACCTGCAGCAGGGCGACATCAAGAGCCGATTCAGGTAGAACGATATTTTGAGAGCATGTTCCGGATTCGCGCGAATCCGGATGCTCCTTTATTTTTTCTCTGACACATAGTGTTATCTTGGGGTTTCTTTGGCTGAGAATCAGTCAGGTGACCCATATGCAATTGCCAATGATAATCGTCCATGGCGGCGCAGGTAAATGGAGAGATGATAGGATTCCCGTTGGAATCGAATACGTTGAAAAGGCTGCAGTTGCTGGGTTCAAGGTTCTTCAGGAGGGAGGATCAGCCTTGGATGCCGCTGAGGTCTGTACAGCATATATGGAGAGTTGTGGTCAGTTGAATGCTGGTCGTGGTTCATTCAAGAATCTAGACGGCGAAATCGAATTGGATGCACTGATCATTGACGGAAGTAGACTAGACTTTGGAGCAGTCGGAGCTATCACAGGAGTAGTGAATCCGGTCTCCTTAGCTCGGTACATCATGGAGAAGACTGACTACAAGTTCTTTGCAGGAAACAACGCTAAGAGAGTCTATGACCAGATGATTGCAGATGGATACAGGACAGAGGACAATGAGGGAAACATCAAGCCAGCTGAAGGTCCTTCGGGAGATACTGTAGGCTGCATTGCAGTCGATTCAGAAGGAAGGATTGCCACAACATCATCTACAGGTGGCATAAAGAAGAAACTCCCAGGGCGAGTGGGGGACAGTCCAATCATGGGAGCTGGTGCATTTGCCAACGATATCTGTGGAGCTTCTGCCACTGGTTGGGGAGAACACATCATTCGAGTTGTCCTAAGTAGGATGACAGTACTCTATGTGGAAGAGGGTCTCGATGTCTCTGCGGCAGCCAAGAAAGGCATGGCAATGTTTGAAGAAAAGACTGGGAGTGAAGCAGGGATCATCGTTGCTGACAAGTTTGGGAACTTTGGTTTCGCACACAACGCAAAGGCAATGCCGATAGCAGTGATTTCGGGAAACCTGAGTAATGTAATCTCTCACTCATGTCAAGAGTGAACATTTTCGTGTGTGAGCTAGAGCTGTTGCGCCGAAAGTACTCTAAATAAATTCTTGCAATTTCGCCGCTACGAAACGACACCTTATATTCAATCTAGTGATGGTCTTCCTTGCGTGGTTAGGTTCCCTAACCAGGACCCGGAACAGGTGCATAGGAATCTTTGCGCATTGAAGCTCACAATCCACTTAGCTTTCTCAATTTCAGTGCCATGGCCCCCTGGGGCTCATCTCGTGTTTATTGCAACCTGTTTCGGGTCGCACCTTTTGGTTTTCCTAGGTTTAGGAAGAAATCACGTTTCCAATATACTACTAGAATTATGATCGTCGAGATGGCACCAATTTGTAGAAGAATCGTAGCTAGGGTGGGAGGTTGACCAGAACCCCCGAAAACACCTATGGAAATAAAACCCCCAGGTGCTTCGGTTTCATGACCTATACTGTCTACCGCCCAGAAACTATAGGTCATATACGATGGTGGAGATATTTGATCATAGATATAGAGGTCAGGATCTTCAGTTGTTGGCTGGTGAATCATTTGGTGAACAGCACCATTCACTGTGATAGTGACCATATCAACTCCTGAAGGATCACTGACACTAGCTTCAAATCTCCAATTTGATGGATATTCGTACATGTAGTCAACAAATAGGGCTCCACCTGGTGCTCGAATGATTGGACCCTCAAAATCAATTGGGAAGGGGGGTTCGAATAATGTGGGAAAGTGATCAGTACTATTCGTTGAGCCTGGAATATCGTAGCCTCCAGTTCCATTATAATCGAACCAAGCATTGCCTATTGATACACTATCATCCCAAGAATTGGATGAACCCTCGTGATCAACTGCAGTGTATCCTACCTCTACACATGCAAATCGGTTTTCATATACAGAGATGTTCGTAGATTCGTAGAGCTGAATCGCAGATCTGATGCTCCCTATTGTGTTGTTGAGAACATCAACATACTCGCACCTATCTAGATACAGACTTTCGTATCCTCCAATCATGGTGTTGTTGATTACTTCACAGAAAGAGGATCGTGATATCCCAAAACTTTCACGGCAGTCGTTCATGTCATTGTTAGTAATGATACATGAATTCGAATTATCCATGGCAATTCCTGAATTTTCGGAGCTAAGGAGATTATTTCGGAATACAGCGTTTGTCACATTGTCAAGAACTAGACAGTAATATTCAGCAATCAATGTGCAGTTTTCTATAATGAAATGAGCCCGTGTATCTTGGATTTGAATACAGTAAACACTCTCAATCAGCTCATTAGCCAATACATATGGATTC
>JAEOST010000341.1 GCA_016840245.1 Candidatus Thorarchaeota archaeon | reverse complement strand
GACCCCATTCGAGTGTAACCACGACAGCACATGTGAGCAAATTCGATTATGTTGTGTAGATACGGAGATGACTCTCACGAAACAGGACGCTAGTCGAATTGATTCTCTTGGATATGAAAGAGGAGAGTATCTTGTCAAGACTGAAGATGGATTCTGTGAATTGCGAAATATTGAAGGTCATTGCTATTTCTACGACCCTGACACCAAAGAGTGCAAGATATACAAGAGTCGTCCAGATGGTTGTAGATTCTATCCCATAGTCTATGATGTAAAGAAGAGAAAATGTGTTGTCGACAAAGACTGTCCCTCCCGAGAAACCATGTCAAGAGAAGAGGTCAGAAAGGTATGTCACAAGGTAAGAAATCTTGTAGAGAGATTGATTCAGGAGGCAAAACACAATGATGGGCCGTGCTGACCTTCATACTCATTCCACGATTTCAGATGGTACTATTTCACCAACTGGTATAGTACAGATGGCTTCTGAAGCTGGACTTCTTGGAATCTCTTTGACCGACCATGATTCCGTGGATGGACTTGTGGAATTCATGAATGCAATGGCACCCAAGCATCTAGATAGAATCCCAGGTCTTGAAATTAGTACTACTTTCAATGGTAAAGAAGTGCATCTATTGGGATATTTCGTTCCTAAGAACAGTTCTCAATTACAATCGAAGCTTAAGTGGATAAGCGATGGAAGGCAGACGAGATTTCCAAAGATGATTAAAAAACTCAGAGAAATAGGTGAACCAGTAGAGAAAGAAGAGTTGGATCGTCTACTTGATGGTGTAACAAGTCCTGGACGCCCTCATGTAGGTAGGATATTGATAGAACGGGGACTGGTCCAGAACATGGATGAAGCATTTGATCGTTATCTGAATAGAGGTCGACCGTTATACGTGGAGAAGGAGAAAATTGAGCTTGTGGAAGCAATTTCTCTGCTGAGGAATGTTGGTGCAGTTCCAGTGTTGGCTCATCCACTAACAATCAAGGGAATAAGCATATTCGACACTCTGATTGAATTACATACAGAAGGGTTGCTAGGTGTCGAGGTCACATATGATTATTCTCACAGACCGCTTCACGACAATCCCTCAGAAGTCATCAGGGCTTGTAACGAAACAGGATTAATCCAGACTGGTGGTACCGATTATCATGGACCTGGTTGGAGAAAACCAATAGGTGGTGTAAGTGTACCAATGTCAGTTGTAGATGAGTTACAGTCTGCCTCAATAGAGCTTGGGGGAGAACCAGATTCCTGGGAGGTTGATTAGGGATGAAAGTAATTGACGCGCACGTTCACACATGGACCCGCGATATAATTAGTGAGAAGGATCTCGAGGCTAGAAGAATTGCAGCTAAGAGAGATGGGTCAACCCCTCAGCTTGATTCTCCAGCATCATCTCTCAAGAAAGCTATGGATGAAGCGGGAATTGAACGTGCAATAATCCTTCCAATTGATAGTGGGCTCAATCAAGAAATGCCCCTCACTCTCACTGAGAAGACCGATTGGCATGTGGACGAGATTAGAGGAGAAAAATCTCTCTCTACGTTTGTTGGGATAGACCCAAGACGTGGTGAGGAGGGTATTGCTGAACTAGAACGAGCTGTTACTGAGAAGGGATGTATTGGATGGAAGATGTACCCGCCCAATGGCTTTTACCCTGATGAGGACGAGTTCTATCCTCTTTACGAGAAGGCTGCTGAGTTGGGGATTCCAATTCTATTGCATCAGGGTTTTACATCGCGATACAAGCATGTCAAATACGCTAGACCTGTCTATGTTGACAAAGTTGCAGCGGACTTCCCTAAGTTGAAAATTATCCTTGCACACATGGGAGTACCTTGGGTTGATGAAACGCTGATGGTTGCAGCTAAAAATCCCAATGTCTTAGTTGATGTGTCAGGTTGGCAGATGTTTGCAACAAGATCACCTCAGAAGTTTTTCCAGATGATTGTTGATGCTAAAGCTTTCAGAGTGTTCCCGAATAGGATGCTTTGGGGTAGTGATTTCCCTCTCTTCGAGCATTTCATGAAATTACCAGAATGGGTTTCTTTCTTCAGGAAACTTAAGATACCAGATTCGCTTATGGAGCTTGGTTATCCACAAGTCAGTCAAGAAGAGATTGAGGATGTAATGTGGAAGAATGCAGCGAAACTGTTCTTCGGTGAGAAAGTATGAAGTTTGTAGTTGATGCGATGTTAGGAAAGGTTGCTCTATGGCTAAGACTAACTGGTCATGATACAATCTATGAAGGAGATATCGAAGATGACAATGCCCTCGTTATAGCAGAGGAAGAAGATAGAGCTCTCTTGACTTCTGACGAGGAGTTGTACAACAGAGCACAGAACAAGAACTTGGTTTCCATGCTGGTGAGAGGATCAGTTGATGAAGAAGTTGCATCAGTTTTTCATAGATTCGGAATCAGTCCCCATTTAGATCCAACCTATGCAAGATGTTCGAAGTGTAATGGAGAATTAGAAGAACTAAAGGGAAATACAAAACCGAAAGTCAAAGAGATGGTCTTTGAAAAGACATACAATGCATATGATGTGTTTTGGTTCTGTAATGAATGTGATAGTGTGTTCTTTCAGGGAGGGTACTGGGATAACATGACGCGATACATGAAAAGAATTGAAACACTCATTCAGAAGATGAGAGAATAGTCATCTATTCATCGATTTCTACGCCTTCAATGGTTATGTTGTACTCAATAGGTATGCAGTCCTTAATCGATCTTGTAAGATGACAGTATTTCTTCATCATTTCCAATGCTCGTGGTCCATAGTCGACATCATCGACACCGAGTACGATCTTACCGTCAATCTTGATTCCAATTATCTTGTAACCATCTTTATCGAATTTTGCGGTTGCTTCACCCCTTAGATTGAACTCAACAAGTTCAAGCATTGTCTTCCTCACAAAATCAAGCAGAGTGTTGTTCAGACATCCTAAAACAGCTGAAACAAACAGCTCATCTGGGCAAATACCTTCACCTCTTCCTCCGTAAGTCTTAGGAGTGTCAAAAACGATTTTGCGGTCATCAGATACGGTGGCTGTGCCCCCAGTCTGACCATCCCATACAGTTTCTGAAGTATAGACAATAGTTTCAGGATATTTTGATCTAATCTTCATTGAGGGTCATGTAAGGCCTGTGCAAGCTGACGTTAAGCCTTATGGTGGGACCAACGGATAGTTAGTAAGTGATTTAAACGCGGTCGGAATTCATTGTGAACGGGGCTACCTATGACACGAAAGATGATGGCTGCAGTCTACTATGATATTGGTAAAATAAAGTATGAAGAGACAAAGGTACCTGAAATTGGTCCAGGAGAACTCCTCATCAAGATTGGGACTGCATTAACATGTGGGACTGATGTCAAGACCTACAAACGTGGTCATCCCGTCCTCCTTCAACACTTACCCACTTTATTTGGTCATGAGTATGCGGGAATTATAGATGAAGTAGGACCTGGTGTTGAGGGTTTTGAACCAGAGATGCGAGTAGTTGCCACAAACTCTGCGCCCTGTGGAACATGTTTCTTCTGTAAAAGAAATCACCCAAACCTCTGTGCGCAATTGAAGGCCTCTCTTGTTAATGGAGCATATGCAGAATACATCAAAGTACCAGCCCCAGT
>JAEOST010000340.1 GCA_016840245.1 Candidatus Thorarchaeota archaeon | reverse complement strand
TATATGATTCAACGAGCACTCTACAATGAGTTTGCCAAACGAAACATCGACAAGGATGTTGCTAGCCTTGTCACACAGGTCCTTGTTGCAAAGGATGATCCAGCATTCAAGAAGCCTGCCAAACCTATAGGCTCATTCATGTCAGAGAAGGATGCTAAGAAAAAAGCTGACAAGGAAGGCTGGGATATCAAGGAAGACTCGGGTCGTGGATGGCGAAGGGTTGTAGCATCACCAATTCCAAAGCAAATTGTTGAACTACCAGCAATCAAGGCACTCATCGCGAATGGCATTATCGTCTATGCAGTAGGTGGCGGGGGAATCCCTGTCATTGTGAATAATGAAGATGAGCTTGAGGGAATTGCTGCTGTCATAGACAAGGACAGAGCATCAAGTCTCCTCGCAACAGGTCTGAAGGCAGATGTCCTTCTAATCTCAACTGCCGTAGAGAAGGCATACCTCAACTTTGGTGAGAAAGATGAGGAACCCATTGACAAGATGGACCACCTTAAGGCTCAGCAATACGTTGAGGAGGGTCACTTTTCTCCTGGTAGCATGAAGCCCAAGATCGAGGCCTGTATTGAGTTCATCAAGAACGGTGGAGAGATGGCAATCATCACTGACCCACCCAACATCACACGAGCACTGAATGGTGAAACCGGTACACGAATTGTAGCAGGGTATCACGTACCCCCACCACCACCAGGATAGTCCATTCACAAACCAGTAAGTTAAAGGCCTAGTCAATGTCAGCCACCATTATGTCACGTGAAGTTGTTTCTACAGAAGGTGCTCCGAAAGCAATAGGACCCTACTCGCAGGGAATCAAGGCCAACGGATTTGTATTCTGTTCTGGTCAGATTCCAGCGAATCCTCAGACTGGAGAGTTAATCACTGGTTCAATTACTGATCAGACAAAACAAGTCTTGAACAATGTCAAAGCAGTCATTGAAGCCGCAGGTTCTTCAATGGAAAACGTTGTGAAAGTCACAGTATTCCTGAAGAATATGGATGACTTTGGTGAGATGAATGCCGAGTATGGTAAATGGTTTCCAGAAAATCCACCTGCTAGGGCAGCTGTTGAAGTCGCACGTTTACCAAAGGATGTAGGCATCGAGATACAAGCTATTGCTATTGTGTAACTAGAAAGAAAATAGGAGGACATGGCCAGAATACTCTGACCCCGTCATATCAATTAAAAAGCTTGATTGAAAGTTGCAAAACTAATCAGCATTGGGTCACCACTTACCAAACCACTCTGTTATGTCAAAGTAGATTGTCTTCTCCTCTCCGGATGCCAACCTGATGTCCATCTGATCGACCTGACGTCCTTCTAACCCAAGAAGCGACTGTTGAATGAGTGTCCAGTCCTTTCCACGCTCACCTAATTCCTGACGGAGATACTCATACTCAGCATCAATGGCTTCAAAGTGACCACTGACACCTGAGATGAAGATTGGGTCTTCGACAGACTCACCTGAACCCTTGAATTCAACCATCCAATAACCACCAACTCATCAACACACAAAACAGTATATCACCTTTGCCAGCTCAGAGCGTGAAATAGTTTTTATCAATAAGTTAGTAGCATGGAATAGTAAGTAGTGCAAAAGAGTGTTGGATGTGGAGTTTTGCCTATTGACTGGAATGAGAGAAAGTGTGCGCAAGGCGTAGAGGTTTATCAAAGCCAAATACTTCGCTATCCCATCGAAGAAGATCCAGAGATGTATGCAAGATCCCAAAACAACCTTGGACGAATGTATCAGAAGCTGACCAAGTGGCGTGACATGAAAGAGTACTCACTTCTAGCAATTATGGCCTTCAAAGAGGCGCAGAAGGTCTATACACTGAAGGACTACCCATTAGAGTTCAACAGGAATAATGGCTGTCGTGGTGTTGCATACAGAACACTTGCAACAGTAGATGACAAGATGAAGTACTGCCAGCTTGCTCTTGATGCTTTTCAAGCGGGAATCAAGGGTGTTGATCCTGAGAAGAATCCAATAGACTATGCCATCGATATAGGGAATCTGGGAATGATACATCGAATGATGATAGAAGAAGACGAAAGGAAACAGCACTGCCAACTTGCTATTTCGTATCTCAAGGAAGCTCTTCCTATCTTCATTATGGAGAGATACACATCTCAGGTCTATTGGGTCGAACATGAACTTGAGAAGGTGCTTAAACTATGTGAAGACGAAGAGTCCCCATTATAGTCTGAGTACAAGTTGTTCGAAAGTCGTCCTCTCCAACTCGCTTACCTGAACTAGTCGTTCTTGTACAGGACCAACGAAATCAAGAAATGATGCAATCTCAGAAGTTGCCTCATCAAGAAGAGATGGAATCTTACTGACTCGTTTCTCGACCTCCCCAAAAATGCTCAATCCCTTCGATTCCAAATCAGCATTCACGGACCACTGAATTTCCCTGATCTCCTGGAGAGCAGGATATCCATCAGGAAGCAGACCATTTGCAATCTCATGCCAGAGTTGAATTATATTCTGGAACTCATCAGCTGCTTTCAAGATGGCATCATTATCCAACAACTCACCAGCCTCTC
>JAEOST010000034.1 GCA_016840245.1 Candidatus Thorarchaeota archaeon | reverse complement strand
CAATGGACCTAGTTCAAGCCTAACATATGATATGAATGAGAGTTTTCATTATTTCTTTGGATTTGCTAACAATCTAACAGGGATATCTGGTGCACAGGTTGGATTCCTAAGCATCCCAACAGACTGGGTGGATATCATCGACCACGAAGATGGAAATTACACTATTACCATATCACCAAAAGCGCTTGCTGAAATCACAGCAAGTTTCACATTTAGTAAAGAAAACTATACATCTCTTGAAGCAATAGTTACGTTTACAGTAGATGAAGTGGAAGTAAAGATAGAGGGTTCAACTCTCATTGAACTAAATTACGGTGAACCACTTATCTTGAATCTGAGATTATTAGAAGCAGCCACTAATATATCAGTATCAGAAGCAATTGTTACCTTCAAATTATATCGTCACCAAGAACTGATTGATACAGGACAATTGACTGAATCTGATACTGAGTCAGGGAGATATAGCACTACAATCGATGTTGATTGGATTAGTGGTGGAGGATACCGAATTGAGATCACATCTGAGAAACAGTATCACATCCAATCTCAGTCATTCACAAGAGCAATATCAATTATTTTCCCAGATCCGCCTTTACCTCAGGATATACTCATCGAATTCATCATAAGTACACTTCCATATAGTCTAACTTTCATTGCTATGTCTGTTATCGGATATGGAGGATATCGAACACAAAAGAAACGTAGACTTGAGAGATACTTGGAAGCAGTATCTGCTAAGAAGCGATTCGACGATGCTGATAATATTATTGGTATCATCATCATGCATAGCTCAAGCGGAGTTCCAATCTACTCTTCAACTTTGAAGGGTGGATTCGAAGAGGGAATGGTGTCTGCATTCATCAGTGCCATCACTCACTTCCGTTCAGAATTCGATGACACAACTACAGATTGGGAAGGAGAAGTCATCCCAATCTCAGACATCATCAGAATCGTTCCAACAAAGCATCTCATCTGTGCATTCATCACCGTATCTCCAGCTTCCAAAGAACACGAGCAGAAGATGATTCAGTTTGCAGGAGCAGTCGGAGAGTTTCTCGATGACCAGATGGAAAATGTCAGGTCACATGTTCTGGATGAGAGAGATGCAGGCATCCTTGACTCACTATTTCACACAGAGATGGATGGATTCCTTCTTCACTACTACAAGATTGGAACCTCAGCAGCATTTCCAAAGAAGTATCGTGTTGTTGAACGAACACTCGTCGAAGAGGGTCTCAAAGAGTGTTCAAAACCACTTCACATTGCACGGTTGATGATGGACTATGGTACAACAGAGGCGGAGGGATGCAAACTCCTTCTTGAATGCATAGACCAAGAGTTACTAGTACCATGCTCTCATCAAGAGATCACTGTATTCGCATCAACGGACTGGAGTGTTTTTGATAGCGAAGACTATCCTAATGGGGCAGCATGATGAGGTAAATACTCCCCGCTTCTATACCCTCCCTCTCCCCTTCATTTCGTATGCACCATGTCTGAGAGGGTACTCTATATTTTGACTAGAAGACGTCTGATATCGTTCTATCAGGGTATGCTCCATGTAATATCCCCGTATTCTCCCGGAAACACCCCAAGATGATTTGGATTGTACGTAGCCTTATTAGTAAATACAGTGGAAATAGAGGTGAGTTGTACCACACTAAACGAAACGGTGCGGAGATGAACGAAATGGCTGCTGAAACTAAACCGACCTCAACCCTCTGGAAAAATGCCGAAGTCCTCCACGTACTCTATGGACTGCTTGATAGCGACAGAGAGCCAACTGATGCGGACGCTCACAGTCTGAGACTGCTGTACGCAAGCTCCTAGATACACATCATGATCCTCAATTTACATTGAGGTCGTTTTGCGGTCTCCGCACGTGCACCTCCCGGCAGAGCAGAGACGCAGTGGGAGTGGGTCTCCCCGGCTCCACTCCCACACCATTAATTCTTGTTGATCAGAAGAACAAGTTTCAGACTATATGATCAGTATAGTTGATGAGATTAACCAAGAAGGAACCTGGCCGTCCTTCATCATAATCGATTATGTTTACACAGCAGTGACCTTGAGAGAGAGGGATATGTGTTGGATTCTTTGCATCAAAAATCTGGGCGAAGATAGTACGAATGACACCACCGTGTGTCACTAACAAGATGTTACCTTTGCTGCTGTTTTCTTCAGTGATTTCAAGGAACTTGTTCCAGACGCGTTCTTTGAACTCACTCGTTGGTTCTCCGCCTGCATCAATGACCATCTTCTCAAAATCTTCTGTACTCTTCAGCTTTACAAAAAAATCCTTGAGTGGTACTCCATCGAGTTTTCCAGAAGTGTGCTCCCTGAGATCATCTGATTCCTCGAAAGGTAGATTGAGTTCTGCTGCAATGATATTAGCAGTACTACTAGCTCTACTCAAGCTCGATGAGAAAATCCTTACAATACCCCGTCCTTTTAGAAATTTGGCTACGGCTTGTGCTTCCCGTTCTCCGGTTTCATTCAGTGGAATATCAAAATGTCCTGTAGTGAGGCCTTTTGCTCCGTAGTCAGTTTCACCATGCCGGACCAAGAAAATCTTCATACCTAGGAGTCGTGTCTATAGTGTATAAAAAAGATTAGAGGTCTCTCAAGTACTCCAGATTTCAACATCATCTTGAACATACTCAATACTTAGAACACGTGTTCTAATATTATGTCTAACCACAAATGCACAGTGTTCAAGATAGGGGTAGAGTAGTGGGATCACTCAAAGACGAGGATGGCTCTCCACCCTGCGGGTGTGTTTATAATATTGAGCAATCTACCGTTCCTCTCAGTCAGATGGCGTTCGATATAGCTGTAGAACTCAGACTCAGCTTGCTTAGTTTCAAGTTTGAATTCTCGTTGTCCAGTGGAATCTGTGTGAAAGATTCTCTTTCGCGATACATTGATGACAATACTCTCAACATTCAAGATTTACATCTCCATAAGAACAATGCACATGTATATCGCATGTAATTAATTCTTCTCCAACAGTATACTAATCTGCTCTCTCAGCTCGGGACTTGTTACTCCCTTCATCTCAAGGAGTTCCTCAAGCGTTGTTCGTGATTCCCCGGATGCTAAGTCAGCCTGCCAAGATTCTGTATCCAGTAATCTGATTCGCGCTTCATTCGAGGCCTCTTGTAAGAAGCTACATAGAACCTGTCGATTTTCGTTTCCAATAATACGTTTCATTCGTTCATGAAGAGTTTCAAGCATGCCAAATACCTGGTCTGCTTGTAGGTTTGCCCAGATGCCAGATTTCATGGATACATCTTGACAACTTCCTAGGATTCTTGAGAGTGCAGTGACGAGAACCTCTTCGTTGGGAGAATCTGTATCTAATCCAGCTTTTGCAGATGTCATCACAGACGCATCAAGTCGTCCATCATATCGACTCAGTAACCACTCCAGCAGGAACCCAGAGAAGCTCTGCATGGATTGTTCATCTCGTCTTGGTGTGTCGTTGAGTAGTTTGGATGAGGCTCTTGACAATACAAAGACCGGGTTGGTTAGTGGTAGGAGTAACCGCTTCTCAAACGGAATCCTCGCTTCGGAGTCATCATCAATTACTGCTGATAGCTCCTCATCATACAAATCTGAAATCAGTGATAGGATACTAGTTGTGTGCTGGCCAAATGAACGACCAGATGTATTTTGGAGTTCGCGACTCACATGAATATACCATGCTAATCGTCGTGAAGATGAGAGAATCTCAGGAGTACTTCGTTTGCCAGACTCGATGTGTACTCTGTGATCAATCCACAGTTCAAAAAGCTTGGGAATGATACTCGGAATGAAGTCACGTCTAGCCCTCAACTCAGTATTCCATCGAATGGGTACCCAGCGATCAGTGAATGTTGACCAGTCTTCTCGAATGATTATCTGGTCCAGAAATTCAAACTCAGTGAGAAGAGTACTTCTGAGAGATGTACGTTCATCACTTCCTGTGAGTTCGCATGCCAATGCATCATAGGCAACAAGCTGTTGAGCATAGCGAAATACAACAAGATGTCGTATCTGAGTTCGCAGCGGTTTGTGTCGAGTTCTGTTGAAGAAGTACTGAATTGTCCAGAACACGATGCTGATCAGAAACACTAGGAGCCAGACAGTCGTAGAATCAAGTGGAACTAAGAAATCACTGAGATAGTCCAGACCGGTCCAGACAATAAAGGGTACTGCAAGAAAGAGGTATAGAGACCCTCGTACTGCCCAAAGCCGTTTTCGAATAACATAGCTCGAGACCACGCTGTCTGTGTATCGTTTCACCAGCCACTCATAGTTCCCAGTACCTCCACGAAACTGAGGGGGATCACTGACTACCGTATCCCAAGAGTTCAACAGCAAATCCCAACTTAGGAAGGCTCGACGAGTGTTGAGCGCCATGTCTCCCCAGTCCCGACTGTACCAGCGCTTGACAAATATCTCATCAATCCTCATCTCATAGAGAACAAGTGTTAGAAGTGAGGATATCACGCTCACGTAACCCAGAGCCTGAAATGGATCAGTTGCTACCTGCGAACTAATCCAGATAGCTATGGCTAGTGGAAGGACACCATAAATGAGATGCTCGCTCTTCTCAGAGGACACAATCGTTGGGAGTGACACGATAATCGACACATCAGAGGAAAAATGAATCAGAAATGCTTATTGGTTTCTAGAGTTACATACAAACAGTGTTAGTTGGGGATATAGAATGGAACCACAGCCACTGGTACTCGCACTTCTCCCTCATACAATATTGTTATCGATATTGATGACGATCTTGACGCTTGAAGCTCAGAGGGTTGGATGGTTACCTTCTATTCAGAGCCTTACAAAGAGACAGGTCCGTTATGCATGTGGTCTTTTCTTTATGCCATTGGTTGTGGTCTATGTGCTGTTCTTCATACCAGCCGAGTGGATCATGCTATTGGGATACTACGAGACATGGACTCAAGCTATGCTCTTCAAGTTTGAATTGATGCAGATGACTTTTGTCATCTCTGGAATTATTGGTTTGACATTTTTACTGTACAGAATGTTTCAAAGTGGTGAAATGTATCTTACACTTCTTGTTCTTGTTGTCATTGCCTTTGATTTAGTGCTAATCACCACATCAGGATTAGAGAATCATCTACTGATTGCACTCTTTGATACGGCGACGATGTCAACTCCTCCACTAGCCTTGGGTGGAATTATAGTTGCGTGGTATCTTGGTTGGTCAAGTGTTCAAGAGGGATCTGAAGGTATCAATCCCTATGTAACAGAACAGATACTTCATGGTCTAATGCGACGATTCATTTACGACAAGAGTCGGGAGGCATATGCAGCCTTAGGAGCTCTGAGTGAACTGGAAGGAGTGAGTCAAGAGGTATTGGTAGAGAAGGCGCAGGATCTTCAAGTAGACTTGGATGACTTCCAATCAGATAAAATCGAACAAGTTCATTCGAAATACGTAGACCATGTCAAGGAGAGATACTATCCACTGAGTGTGACTAGAGAGTACCACCACTTGGGTAAGAGATATCTACTGACAGACAAAGAGATACGACGCAAAAGGATTCTACCAAGTATCGGAGTAGTAGTTTCAACACTAGCGATTATCTCTTTTCTTATACCAATCATTGTTTCATATACCATGGATATGACTAACTCCCTTGTCGATCTCATTTTCTCAAGCACAATTGGCCTATTCCTTATATTCCAAGTTTCTGGTCTCATGGCACTGTTGATAATTGCCTACGATGGGATTCTGCAGGAACGATTGAGTGCGGAAGAGGTTGTGACAAGTGTACTTGAATACATACCAGAATATCAAAAGAACAGTCGTTCTGAGCAAACAGTTATATCCCATTGATTCACGATGAACTTTAGCATTCTAAGGCGGGAAACAAGCTTCAAGAACGAAAAGACAGAACAAGAATTTCAGAAGAACCACAGCAGACGACTCTACAGATTAGGTCTCCT
>JAEOST010000339.1 GCA_016840245.1 Candidatus Thorarchaeota archaeon | reverse complement strand
CACAATTTTCTCAGAGGGTGTTTTGCACGAAAGTGTGCTTTCCACAATGATATACGAAACTGCGCCTATTGCTCGAGGTATTCGTGTGATATGATCAAATCTCTCAACGTAAGCAATAGTCGTGCAGATGCTGAGGCACGCATTGGTGAACCAATTCCCGATGACAAATACGAGGCATATGTCAGGATCTTTGAGGGTATGAAGACACTTGATGAGATACGTAAGGACCTAGATCTTGAGGACATTGTAGAGGTTAAGACTGTTGAAGACAAACCTCCTAAGTTTACTCCATTTCCTGAAGTGAAGAAGGAGTTTGTGAAGTTCAAACCACTCTACGATTCATTAACAATTATCTTTGGTTCGAATCTTGGTCTATCTGATACAGATACAGTTGCAGGTCAGGAGATGCTTAAAGGTCGACGTGCTGTGCTTAAGCGTCTGATGTGGATCATTGCTACTTATGGGACCCTGGAAGGTGATGTACTTACAACTGACTCAATCATAATTAATACTCACAAGAAAGGGACATCCGGTTTTCCAACTAGTGACAGTGGTTGGAATAGATGGATTGCAGCATTTTCCAAGATTGGGATTCATGGAGAGTTAGTCTTGGCAGTACAAGATAGAGACCAACTGATCAGTCCAATTGGATGGCTCAGGGACAGGATTCCTAAATCGAATGACCCTGCGTGGTTCCTGAATGTATCATTTGATGAGAAACTAGGTGGAGCACAATCTCTAAAGTTGCTTCAATCATATGCCCAACAACTAGATCAGAAGTATGGTAAGAGGACTTTCTCAAGATTTACAAAGGCGGATATGCGTCTATTCGTAGAATCTGAGTGACTCATACAACCATCATGAGGGAGTTGAAGTATTAGCTATGATTGATAGTAGAAAGGAGAAGATTCCGTATGCTATTGTTATCCTTAGGATCTTCCTGACTCCCCTATTCTTCTTTGTATACATGTGGGATCTCCTAGAAGCAGCAGTCCTTCTCTACCTTGTCGCTTTCACTTCTGATATTGTGGATGGTCGAATAGCAAAGAGGTTAGGTACAACTGCATCATCAACTCTTGAATTTTATCTCGATCCCATAGCAGATTTCGTTTTTGTACTCGTGTCTTTCTATGCATTCTCTCTGAAGCAAATCTATCCAACTTTGATCTTGGTTGTCTTTATATTCATGTTCTCTTTCTTCATCTTTTCTTCTAGAGATAGAAAACCCATTTATGATCCTGTAGGGAAATATTACGGTACATTCCTTCTTGGTGTAATTGGTATCACTCTTCTCTTTCCGATTGTGCTGATTTACAACTGCCTTCTACTCTCAATTGTTGTTTATACACTAATGTTAGTTTTCTATCGAACTGCCTTTCTCTTGAAAAATCCTCCAAGAAATGGAGACTCAAAATTCATTAGTGAGATGAATGCAGAATAGTCAACCGTGTGAGGGAGATTCTGTGAACAAAAAGAAGATCTGCAGTTTGTTTTGCGTGATTAGCATTATCGGATTAGTTACTTCAGTAGTAATTGTTGTCAGCCTAAATAGTGTCGAAACTATCCGTGAAGTAGAGATTCAAAACCCAGATGGATTAACTGGAACTGTGTTTGTAGTATTTAGACCAGGAATAACAAGTTTCAATGAGGCTATTGTCAATGAATTCATTCGTGGTATGGTGGACTCTGATTGGCGTGTAGAGGTCACAACAACTTCAGCACAGACTCCAACAAATATAACTGCATATGACTTGATAGTGCTAGGTAGCCCAGTGAATGGGGACTCACCACATGCGGCTATGTTAGATTATCTCACACGTGTTGATTTTGAGGGAAAGCCAGTCTTTCTAATCTTAACATCAGGAGGACTTGGAGACTCTTCAATGGACCGTTTCAGGAATGCAACAATCAATGCAAACGGTGTTGTTCATGGTGAAGCTCAGTACCAACTCTTTGAAGGAGATGCTGGAACAAGAGCATACGCGGCAGGAACTGAACTCACATTGTAGAAGGAAGCAATAGAGTTTTCTCTCACAGTTGTAGTCCAAATCTCATGACTTCATCTGAGTCTGTAAGTTGTT
>JAEOST010000338.1 GCA_016840245.1 Candidatus Thorarchaeota archaeon | reverse complement strand
TCCCAGTAATAGTCTGTGGCGTGCATCATTGGTCTCTGTTCACCACTAAAACTCAACCTTCTGAACATAGATGAACCTATCGACTACGGCTAGTGAGAATCAATCAATCTGATACAATGCACTTTCATTTATTGGGTCTACAACAGTCCGCACAACCAAAGTACAATCTGAAGTGCTAACTCATCGTTATAGTCCGAATAGTACTCACCTGACATGCCCCAGTTATCAATATGGAAGTTACTTCCACTGAGTACAAAGCGGCCAACTCCATCGAGAGCTCCTAGAACCGAATTCCCACTACGTTGAGCCAAAATCTCGCCAGATACTGGTACATTAATCGCTGCACCAGAATAATCGAAGGAGTCAATTCCGTTTGTTATTGGATGTGTGAATATGTTAGTTATTTCAACTGTGTCACCAAAGATTGGTATCTGGTTGAATTCCAATGAGAACCCGGTCCAATTAAGGAAGTCATTGAGAGAGCCAATGTCAAGGGAGTCATTGGAGAGGGCGGCAACGAAGATACCACCTCCAGCATTGAAATAATCCTGGTATGCCTGTTCTTCTGCTATTGTAAATGGAGTGGAGAATAACTCTGGATTTAGAGGGTCGGTTTCATTACGATCCCAAACACAGGGATCAAGTATCAGTACGGCATCATACGCCATCAGATTACTCAAGGTGATATCGTTTCTGTCATTGATCTCGGTCACTGAAATGTTATTTTCAACCAAGGTGAGATAGAGATCTCTGAACTGCCCATATGTACTATCAATCGACCAGGTCGTATGACTTACATCAATTGCTACCTTGGCTATCGAAGTTGCAGGTGAGAATGCAATCTCTAAAACATGGGAACCAAGCTCTGTTGAGGAGAAGTTGATACGTGCAGAATAGTTCATCAATCCAACTAATGGGACATGCAGAGTCAGAGAAACATAATCCGTCTGATTGACTATAACCTGACTTGGTAAGTCAAAGATAGTGGGAGTATCACTTTCTATTGTGATGTCATATTCAGTTTCCCATCCATTAATGATTTCGATATTGAACTCATAGACATCACCCCAGAAGAGACGTTCATAATCAACTGGCAGCTCTCCAGGATGTACATAGGTTAGAGAACAAAAAGATTCATTCACAGAATTTGTTAAAATCAAATCCCATGACTCTTGAAGGTTAATCATCCCGGCGCCTACTTCATATTCGGGATAGGCCAATGGTGTTGCTCCCTTCATTAGAGCAGTCTTGATGAGACCTGGAGTATAGGCAAAGTCATTGGTCAGGCACAATGCAAGGAGTTCTGCAGCAATCCCTGCAACTCTGGGGGAGGCAAAACTAGTTCCATAGTACGTGGCCGACTCTGTTGATACAACACCTAACGCCGAGATGTCCGGTTTCATGGTCCTTGTCACTGTTGGACCACGGCTTGAGTAGTCTGCAGGGGTATTGATTTGTGTCAATGCTGCGACTGATATCACATGTGGAAATACACTAGGAGAGTTGATGCTATTGCCCATGAGCCCATCTTCATTATCATTCCCTGCAGCAGCTACAACTACTACACCCCTGGAATGGGCCCATTCAACAACCTGCTCTAGTGTATCACCAAATGATGGCACAGAGCCAAGACTGAGATTTATGACTGAGCAATTGACCTCAACAGCCCATTCTATAGCCGCGATTAAACCTGCTGTGGTTGCTACTCCATCAATGTCAATTGCTTTCGCATTAACTATCACTGCGCTTGGACTTTGTGAGACAACCGTCTTAGCAACAAGTGTCCCATGTTCAACATCTGGCGACGCATCAGTTACAGTGAGGTCGTCACTATCATAGCCGTAAATTGTTTGCACGAAGCTCATCCCAAGAACTACCTTTCCAGACAGTGTCGAGTCAGAATTAATACCTGAATCAATTACAGCAACTCTGATCGGATTATCGATTACCGGTGGTACAGTAGTTGTAAGATTAGTTGAAGTTGGAATAGTTGAAGTTGGAATAGTTGAAGTGATAGTAGTCGAAGTAGTATTAGTTGAAGTGTGACCATTTGAGGTGAGATCAAGCAATATCACACTTGAAGCTCCAATGATCATTATTAGAATCACAGTTATTGCTACAATCTTTCTGTTTCCTGAAGACGGGCCTTGGTCAGACCCAACAGAACTCCAACTAGAGCCAGCGGCGTGCATCATCGGTTTCTGTTCACCACTATAACTCAACCATCTGTACATAGATGAACCTATCGACTATGGTGAGTAAAAGCAACTCTTTCGGAGGAGAAAACATTCTAAAGGTTGGATGTCTACCTGACCATACGTTTCCCGGAGATGGAGTTGTCTATTACAAGTTCATTTATCTGTTACATTTCCAATTGAACCGGGAACATAAGAGGTAGACAGATGACAGAGAGCGTCGCCACTCAAGCCACAGAGCATGAACCAGCTCCGTATCATTCTATGCCACTTGATGAAGTACTATCATCTCTCTCTGTTGATCCAGATCAGGGTCTCTCAGTTCAAGAAGCTCGTGAGCGTCTTGAACGATATGGTGAGAATAAGATTGCAAAAATCAAGGGATCTATCTGGAAGGTGTATTTTGCTCCCATACTCAATTGGCTCATCACTATCTATCTGCTAAGCTCCTTTGCTTTACTCATTCTAGCACTTCTCTTCCCTGACACTGATAATGAGATTGGTCAAGCGACAGTCTGGCTTGGAATAGTTGCAGTTAATGCACTTGTGGCAATCTTTCAGCAATTCAGGGCACAGAAGAAACTAGAAGCACTTGAAAAGCTGTCTGCTGGGGATGTACGAGTCATTCGTGGCGGCTCTGAGATACTAATCACCCCATTTGATGTGGTCCCTGGTGATATCATCAAACTAGAACAGGGTGACAAGATTCCTGTGGATGCACGTCTAATTACTAGCTCAAATCTTGCGACAAATGAGGCCTCACTTACTGGAGAGAGCGTACCTTCTACCAAGGATCACAAAGCAAATGTGATTCATGATTCAGCTCTATCCGATCGAGCAAATATGGTCTATTTTGGAACCTATGTTACTACAGGTACAGCGAAGGTGATTACTACAACTACTGGTGGTTCAACTGAAATTGGTAAGATTCAGGGTGAATTAGAGTCATTGAACACTGGGGATATACCCCTTCGTAAGAAAGTCAACCTCTTAGCAAAATACTTGGGAATTGCTGCAATCGCCCTAATGGTAATCTCATTTCTCTGGCAGGTTTTCCTCTACCCACTCTTGAGTGCGACACCGTGGGATTTGACTCCCGTCAATATTGCTTCTCAATTGACTGAGGGTATTACCCGGGCAATGACAATAATGCCAATCAACATTCCACTACTGACAACAATTGTTCTTCTAACTGGCGTTTTAGCTATGGCTAAACTAGGTGTGATTATTCGCGATTTATCCGCTGTCGAGAGCCTAGGACGAGTCAGTGTGATTTGCTCTGACAAGACCGGCACCATGACTAGGAATCAAATGACGGTAAAGTTCTGCTGGGACACTGAGAACCTCTACAGCATCACGGGTGCAGGATATGAGCCCACTGGTCAAGTCTTCCGTATGAAAGAGCAATCTGCAATGGATAACATTAACGCATCCGACCAAGTACTTGTGAGTGATATTGAGGGTTGGAAAGGCCTCTACAGATTGATTGTTTGTGGAGGTATTGATAATGATTCTGAGCTTGAGCTCCGAGAAGGTTTAGACGGTTGCAAAGAGTGGGTTCCACTAGGCGATCCAACTGATGCTGCACTTCTATCTCTCTTCAGGAAGAGTGGTCTCGATGAGGTTGAGTTGAAAAAGCGTTACAAGATAATTGAAGAGTTCCCATTTGAGTCGGAACTAAAACGAATGTCCAAGATTTGTGAAGATGGGAAAAAGTTCATCTCGTTTGTTAAAGGAGCAACTGAAGTACTACTACCACGTTGCACTATGCAGAATGAGCCTGGAAAACCAGGTCCTATGACAGAAAAGGACCTATCAGAAATTAAAGAGATGTCAAGTGGGTTTGCTAAGAGGGGATACAGAGTCATATCGTTAGCCTATCGTGAATTAGACAAAGCTCCTACAGGCCCCACGGCTCGTGATATAGCTGAGAACGACTTAGTCTACCTTGGTTTTGCAGTACTTGTTGATCCACCTAGAGAGGGTGTGAAAGAAGCTGTCAATGACTGTCATAGTGCAGGAATTGATGTCGTCATGATTACAGGTGACTCTGCGGCAACAGCTCAGACTATTGCTGAGGAACTGAATATATACAAACCAGGCTCTCTTGCAGTCGAGGGTGGTCAGATTGAATCATTGACCACTCATGAGTTCGATAAAGTCAGTGTATACGCTCGTGTCAATCCTGCTCATAAGCAGGTAATCGTAGAGCGATTTCAAGAGCAGGGTAAAGTAGTAGCAATGACTGGGGATGGTGTAAACGACGCTCTGGCTCTTGCTATGAGTGATGCAGGAATTGCTATGGGCATCACTGGAACTGATGTTGCGAAAGAGGCTGCGGATCTAGTCATTACTGATGACAGCTTTGCATCAATAGTTACTGGTGTTCATCAGGGTCGAGGTCTCTTTACAAAGATCAGAATGATGATCTACTTCTATGTGGCAATAAATCTGTTCGAGAGTATAATCTTCTTCGGCGCCCTATTCATCTTACCTACTATCAACATCCTATCTACTTGGCAAAGCCCGTACTTGGTTGTAACAACACACACATTCCCTGGATTAGCTCTAATCTTCGACAAAATATCACCTCGCGCGATGGAAGAGAAGCCTAGGGATAGTGAGGAGATCATTACTCGACCTCTGGGTAAGTTCATGGCTATCAATGTCATCCTAATGGTTATTGGAGCTGTGGTTATCTACGCTCTAACTATTATACCTGGAAACGGTGTCATCTATGTAACCCCTGAGAATCTGCAGGGCTTCTACGGCGACTTCGGTTTCTCCTATCAGGAACAAGCTTTTGCGAAAGCCACCATCATGATGTTGACGGTGATTCTTCTTGTTGAGAGCATAATGGTTCTTCTTATCCGACGAATTAACATGCCTCTCTCTAAGTCCATCAGAGAGCCTGGAATTGAGCGTTTTGTGATATTCCTTGGTCTGATTTACCTGGCACATCTATTACTCATGTACGTTCCAATGGTTCAGGAGATATTGTCTTCATATGGATTGGACTTCTTCTTTATGCCATTGACTGCATTTGACTGGTTGATATGCATATTATGTGCACTACCTGCCATACTTGGAGTTGAGATATACAAGAGGAGCTTAAGAGAAAACAGTATGACACTTTAGAAGTAACAAATAAGAATCGAGAACCTAATCATGCTCCTGCAGTTCACTCTACTAGAAGACCCACTTGTTGTGCTCATAGTGGCGATACTACTATGCGCTGCTATAGTTGCGGGTATCTATAGCTGGGCTGTGCGAGTCCGAGAGAGACAGGTTAGCATGCTTGATTCAATGCTACATTCAAGTTTCTCATTGTCAGTAGCGGAGATTGCTGAGACTCTTGACAAAAGACAACTTGACAGATCAACCATACGTGGTTTGATCAAGAGGTCTGAGAATGGAGTTCTTAGCTTCGGAGGGACGCGTGTTCTCTCTTATCCGTTGATGTATCTACGAGTTCGCGAGATGTTGACTGAGGAGGCAATTCTTCACGTTCAGAGAATTTCCTCAAGATGGGACATCTCTGAGAGTGTTATTGGTGAGATTGTGGACGAACTCTCCTCTAAGGAGGGTCTTGATGTTGTCCTGACGAAAGATGGTGACTATCTGTTAGTGCCAGATTTGAAGGGTCGAATGAAGGATGCCCTTGATCTTCATGGACGAATTGAGATTCACTCAGAAGCACAGAGGATGAGTGTTCCACGTGAAGAACTTGTACGTCTGATTGAAACATGGAACTGGAAACTCTTCAGTTCTTCAGAAGGACCTCTTCTCTCCATTGATTGGTTGGAGCGTACTCTAGAACGTATAGTCGAGCGCAATGGATTTCTAAGCCAGAAAGAAGTGGCTGAACGATTCATGTTATCAGAATCTGACATTCTTCGAGCAATCAAACTTCTAAAATGGAAAATGGTGAGTACAACAGATGGTCGCTTGATTCCAGCACATCTGCTGCAACGCTATCTCAGGGAACGTATTGAGTCAGAGGGAATCCTCGATCTCAGTGATGAGCAACAACGATTACTCGTCAGGTCAACTGATATTGAACGTGTCCTGAAAGGTCTGGGGCTCAGTTTTGTGAGTTCAAAGGACGACTCACTCATTCTTCTTGATTATCTTCGTGAGCGACTCAATGAAGATTTGGAACTGACTGGAGTAGTTACACCTCGAGAAGAAGCCAAGTCATATGGTATAGATGTGAAAGTGATTGAAGGAATTCTACGAGGCATCTCAGGAATCAGGCAGACCAAGGATGGGCGATTTGTTTCGATTTGGAAATACAGACTCTGGCTGCTTGATGAGATCCGTGATGGTGGAATCATTGAGGTCAGCAAATGCGAGACTCTCTGGGGTCTGACAAGTTATGAAACAGCTGCTCTCATCAAGCGTTTTGGTATTCGTGTACTTATCACGCAGAATGGTGATTTCCTGTCATTGAGTTGGACTCGACGATGGATTCAAGCCAACTTGAAGAAAGGACGACCAGTACAACCTGATGTGTTGGCTAAGAGAATGGACATTCGGCATGGTGAGGCTGAGGCCATCTTAGCTCAGATCGAAACCGATGCACTTCTGACCAAGACTGGTTCGTTAGTTCCAGCATCTGCACTCAGAGATTCTATCAAGACCAAATTCAAGGACGAGGGTCTAGTTGATCTCCAAGAGATAGCTACTGAGATGGGATTAGACCTCACTGATTTGGAGAGTGTAGTGGAAGAAATCAAGCTCGATGGTGTAAGAACTTCAGATGAAAAGTACATCGAGAAGCAATCTGTAATCAAACCCCTCAGATGGCGATTACAAAATGATGGCATTTATGATTTACAGAGGACCGCAAAGAATCTGCACTTGAATATGGATGACTTAGTAGAAATACTTGAACACGAATTATTAGACACAGAAGTGTTAGTTGGAAGTGCAGGGATGGTTGTAAGTGCTGAATGGGTTAAAGAACTGAGAAAGCTTGCATCTACTCAGGGCTATATCCGAGTGACTTCATTTGCACGTGAGCGTGGTCTGCGAAGAAGTGCTGTAATGACCCTCTTCCGACGATTTCTCAAGGGTGCGTACATTCCACGTTCTGACAGTTATATTGTCCAGACAAAAACGTGATTTCCTTCAATATGTATATACAATACATAATCAACCATGAAACTCTATATATATAGTATTTAATCAAAGAGAGTCAGGAGATATCCACTTGGCAAGGAAGACTACCTATCGCATCCGGCAAATGAAGAAGAAGGGCAAGCGTATTGTAATGCTGACTGCCTATGACACACCTACTGCTGGCATTCTCAGTGAATGTGGAGTCGACATGATTCTTGTTGGCGATTCTGTGGGAAACTCCCTCCTTGGATATGAGAGTACAGTACCAGTGACACTAGATGATATCATCCACCATTGTGCAGCAGTTTCTCGTGCAAAACCCAAGAGTCTCATTGTAGGTGATATGCCATTCATGTCTTACAAAGTGAGCATTGAACAAGCTCTCAAGAATTGTGGCCGCATGTTACAGGAGGGTGGAGCTGAAGCCGTAAAACTCGAAGGTGCTGGTAGAACAGTGGATATCGTGAATGCTGTTGTAGATACAGGGATTCCAGTAATGGGACATATAGGACTCACACCTCAATCGATCTATGAGCTTGGAGGATATCGTGTCCAAGGACGTACAAATAGTACTGCTGAGGAACTAGTTGATCAGGCAAAGGCTTTGGAAGAGGCTGGTGCATTTTCTTTAGTCATTGAGCTTGTACCGACTGAAACTGCAAAGATGATTACCGAGTCTATCGATATCCCAACAATCGGAATAGGGGCTGGTCAACATTGCGATGGACAAGTCCTTGTATTGTGGGATATGTTAGGACTCTTTGATAATTTCAATCCAAAATTCCTGAAAAAGTATGCTAACGTCAGGGCGGTCATCAAGGCAGCTGTGTCTGAATATAGTGATGATGTTCGTCAAGGTCAATTTCCCACAGACGAACATAGCTTTGAGATGGATGAAGAAGAAGCTGGTAGATTATATGGCCGAGAAAAAGGCACCTCGTGATAGAGGACCTTTTACTCCTTCTTGTCTACTGATTCATTGAGTGCTTCGACTAATTTTTCGACAGGAATACCATGAGCGGTTGCACCCTGCTCTATGTTCTCGAATCGAGCTACTGCACACCCAAAACAGTGTAGACCCCATTCCATGAATGTGTCTCTGGTCTCTGGAAACTTTGTTACAACTTCTAAAATTGTCATTTCTTTCGTAATTGCTTCACTCATTGCGAATCACCAATTGTTCACGATTGTTAACGATTTTGATATTTTCATATTTAATATTTTAGGTCGGACCACTTGTGAATACGAACCTATTTCCTACACTACTACACGCATAGGCCTCTGGTAGCTCTCTTCCAAATGCATGTTGAGCCTTCCAGCCTGTGCAGTGGCATGGGACGATGAGCGCTGGATTTATTCTCTTTATATCTGCGATTGTTGATGCTGTTCGTGTTGGACCGTCTTTGCCTATTAGATGCAAACCTCCGATAATTGCGTGGATTTGGTCTTCGCTTGCTAATCTTTTAGCATCTTCAACTATGTTCACAATTCCGGCATGACTACAACCACTCATGACTACAAGTCCCAGATCTCTAACATTCGCGATAAGTGATCTGTCATCCTTGACCGTTTCATCATCAACCCATTCTCCATTGACTAACGCCCGATGTCCTCTGAGTCCCTTTTCGTAGTCGGTCTGTCGTGGAACTTCTCCACTAAGCATTAGGTGGTTATTGGCAATCAATGTAGGACCTGTGACAATAACAGGCGAACCACCATGTTCTCTGATGCGATCAACACCTGGGAGTTGTTCCATCTCCCGTATCTTTTCTTGGTCGTTTTCTGTATACGCAAATCCCCTCTTTGAGAACATTTCAGGATGCAGATATATCGGAGTGTCTTTGTTCATCAGTCGCAATATTGAGAGAAGTCCCCCAAAGTGGTCCCAATGCCCATGAGATATTACAATTGCTTCTATTTCTGTAGTGTCGATTCCTAGAATATTTAGATTGTAAGTCAAGGAGCTTCCCGATGATCCAACATCATACAGGATGCAATGTGTTTCGTCATCTGATTCAGTCTTCACTAATACTGAGAATCCATGATTTGCTGCTAGCTTGTTTAAATCGGGGTGTCTAGGAATAACCCATTGAGTAGGATTGAGTACATTAGATCTATCTACTGCTGATGAGAAGTCAATCACATTATCCATGATTATAGTGACTTCTAGCCTGTCAATCTCTTTTAGTCTGTTCATCTAGATTGCAATCCTCTATTCATACAAGCATATGGTCTAGACCTTTATCTTTCAAAACCTCTGGCCAAATATCGTAAAGGGGTTTGATCTTGGATAATAGTCCAAGAGCCTTTGCTACTGATCCTTGCAGTTTGACTTGACCTCGAGCCATAGCCACTGTTGTCTTCAACTTACCTGCCCAAAACTTGTTGGTGGTTTCTGATGTACTCCACACGGATATCTCTGGGTCAGTATCCATATCAAAGGATAGAGTTCCATAGTTACCTTCAGAGTCAGGGTCTCGAAAGTTGATTGTGATATGCAACTCAGGTTGTTCAATGTCGAACCTGACTACTACCTTCGATTTAGCCAGTTTCTCCATGACCTCGGTTTGTTGTGTTGCTCTTTTCCAGAATTCCTCAAACACATCTTGCATCTGTTCAGCACTTTCAAAGAATGGCATTTTTTGTGCACCTTCTAAAGGTTGGAGTATACTTTGGTAGATATGGGTGTTTTGGAATCACGAATCAGTTGGCTAACATGTATCGTTGTCTTTCCCAGCTAGTAATTTTATTCTCATCATGTTCTCCTGCGGATTTCAGATAGGCTTCCCATTCTGATGTTCTCAGTTCAATGATAGACTCAACAATCTTCTTTCCAAGAGCATCTCGAAGAACTGTGTCTTTTGCCAATTCCTTAATTGCCTCAATAAGACTTTCAGGAAGCGATGGTATGTCATGTTCTTCCTCATACAAGTCATGTGTTGTAGGATCAGTGGGTTCCAGATGTTTCTCAACACCATCCATCCCAGCTGCCAATGTTGCAGCCATTGCTAGGTGTGGACTACAGAGAGGATCAGGGCATCTAATTTCTATCCTAGCACTATCCGAAGAGCCGTTGAAATGTGGGATACGTACCATGGTTGTTCTGTTTCTTGGACCCCACGCTATTCGGGTAGGTGCTTCATATCCTGGAACCAATCGTTTGAATGAGTTGACTGTTGGAGCAACTATTGCTGATAATGCTGGTGCGTGTTCAAGAATACCGGCAGTATAGTGTTTTGCTAGTTGTGATATTTCTCCAGGTCCATCACTAGCAAAGAGGTTGGTTCTCTCATCTATAGTCCATAGACTTTGATGCATATGCATCCCACTTCCATTTATCCTCGCAAATGGTTTTGCCATGAATGTAGCAAACATACCTCTTGTGTGTGCAATCTCTGATATAGCAAGTTTAGCCAACATTACGGCATCAGCTATCTCAGACACAGGACCGTGATTGATTCCTATTTCATGTTGTCCATCAGCAACTTCATGGTGATGAGTAGTAGTACTTATCCCAATCTGATTTAATGCTCGGATTGCTGATCTTCTGAATGCACGCCCCGCATCGTCGGGGGGACCTGACATATACCCGCCAAAATCTCCTGGTGTAGGATGCTTGTCTTTTGTATCCGCAACCAAAAAGAACTCCAACTCACTTCCTACTTGAAGCATCATATCTACTTCATACACACGTTCCACAACTCTACGTAAGATATGTCGTGTATCACTTGGGTGTGGAACACCTGATACCTCGTACAAACTACATAGTAGCACGCCAGCTTCAGGGTCCCATGGAAGAACTAACGGCATTGAGGAGATAGGGCTAAGTAGAAGATCACTGGAATTCACTGCTGCATATCCAGGTACTGAGGATCCATCAATATAGACTCCCTCATTGACAACCTCACTAAGTCTATCAAATCCCATCTCAAGACTTCTCGTCCTACCTAACACATCTGCAAAGATTAGTCGTAGGAACTCTGGATGTTGCCGTTTCTTACTCACATGTATCACTTCAGGTTTCAATTATGTGAGCAAGAATATACTATATCCTTTTCCCGAAAAATCCAGAAAACATTCCCAGTTCTTACGGCGTATCGTGCCTAATATGGGAAAATTTTCGGTTTTGGGAATTCGCGAGCTTGTTGTCGGCAAGAATAAAAGACATCCACTTTACGAGCTCTGAATCTTATAAATTCTGAAGAACTACGCAATGGTTCAAGAAATGCACCCCAAGCATAATATTCTGCGTGACTGCAGTTTTTTGTGAATAATAATGGAATCTACTGATAGACTGACTGTCAAGAGAATTATCATTGTAGTTGGAATCTTGGTCTGTGCCACTGGTTTTTTGATGCATGTGACATCACCGGGATTATCACGTAGTGGTCTTGCAGTCTTTGTAGATCCAAATACAGAATCAGTTGATCAACTATACTATGATCTGACTTCTAGTGAGTACGAGTTCAAAATAGACCTTCTTGGAAATGAACAATCACTGATGGGGAACACTACAGCATATGTACTGAATGCATCAGAATACTCTCGGTATAATGGAGGTACACCAATCAATGAGGTGAGCGCGCTCCTGAGTGTTGTTGATGCCACTCGAGGCAATACCTCTTTCACTGTAACGAATGCATTGAACGTCTATATCGTATTCATTAACTCAGGTGATTCCGTAGTAATGTGGAGTTACTACTTTGCAGTGTTTCCTAGTTCATACTATCCAACTCTCTGTATAGCATATATTGGTGGCGTGATCACTCTGGGTGGTCTGACATGGTTACTCACCGGTTGGAAGAGATATTTTGTAGTAGGTCTAACAATCAACTCGATCCTGTTCTTCCTACGAGTCTTTACTTTGACTAACTATAGTCTTGGATTACCTGATGTCTTCAATGACATCCTCCATGTGGAGTTCTACAACGACTACCAGTACTTCTATCTTGCATGGATTCCAAATCTCTGGGACGGTGCGTGGGCCTATTCTTTTGAGATATTCAATTACCTCTATCCTCCACTATGGATATTCACAGTTGGGCTTCTTGGTTGGATTCCCTCTTGGTTTCCAGGTCTTGTGCTATTTTCCTTCAATGTCTTCACAGGACCTCTGGTTTACGGAATCATGAAGGAAGTTTCAGGAGATGAAAAACGATCTATCTTTGCAATGATGTTGTACTTGCTCAATCCACTAACATTGCTCTATGGAAGTTTCATGTGGTTGAACCCGACACCTTTTGTCTTCTTTGTGATGCTGTCATTCTACATGGCGGCAAAGAACAAGAGAAATGAGTCAGTGATAGCACTCGGTATTGCGACACTATTCAAACAATTTGCAGTCATCTTCTTCCCAATACTTGTGATTATGCTCATCAAGCAGAAATCTGATAACACTACTCGCAAGGTGTTAACCTCATTCATTCGCAACACTCTGATTTACGGTATCATTGTCATTGGAGTATGTATTCCATTTCTCTTGGTAAGTCCAAACGAATTCATGAGTCTAGTCTTCTTCTCCAATCAAGGGAACTACTACAATCTGACACGTTTCATTCCAGATCTTTGGATGACCGTTCATGCTGGGACATTCTATCTCTGGGCCGGATTTCCCACATGGTTTACAGACACCCTTGCTGTTCTAACATACAACTATGTTTTCTTAGCTCTAAGCGGAGTCATTGTATACGGATCCTTCTC
>JAEOST010000337.1 GCA_016840245.1 Candidatus Thorarchaeota archaeon | reverse complement strand
AGACACTCCAGATGTATCAATACCTATCAGGGAATCCCAAAGTACAGTCTTATCTACGTACAGCAAACAGAATGGCTGTTTCTCGTTTAGGTTACACAGACCATGGACATGTCCATGCGGAAGTTGCTACTTGGAATGCATTGAAGGTCTTTGACATCATGGACGAAACTTTCCAGCCCAATGTTGTGGCTGAGGGTATTGGTGACATAGATGATGCACGGATGGTCGTAATGGCAGGTACATACCTCCACGATATAGGTATGGTCATTCATAGGAATGAACACACTCAGGCCTCTGTCAACCTGGCTGCTCCAATCCTCGAACCAAAACTGGAAGATATCTATTCGGATTCTGCTAAGGCCACTGACATTCTATCCATGATCCTGCATAGTATCTATGCTCATGATGATGATACTATGTGTCTTACTCTAGAGGCTGGAATGACAAAGCTTGGAGATGGATGTGATCTTACTAAGGGACGAACTATAGTTCCCTATCACAAGGGGAAGGTGGACATTCACTCTGTCAGTGCATTGGCAATCAACGACATCATTCTTGAACCCGGCGATGAGAAGCCATTACACATAACTGTGGCAATGGACAATCCTGCAGGTGTGTTCCAGGTTCAAGCTGTGCTTGAGAAGAAAATATCGACTAGTGGCTTCCGCGACTATGTCACTATCTTAGTCCTCGTAAATGGTGACAGATTGGTCCTCTCACAGGTCAAACGGCTTTTCAGGGTTCATATGGAGAACTCTGCAGAGGATAAAATCAGCATTAAGGAGAGGTAATGGTAGCCCCGCCAGGACTCGAACCTGGGTCACCGAGGGTCTCCGACACAGAGCATGACGCTTTGCAGCACCAAAACCCGATATGCTTGACCGCTACACCACGGGGCTGTTGATTTGCACTCTTCACCTTTTACTCTTCAAGTTTCGGGTACAAGCCCAAAGGGAATGCCATTTTCAAGAATTTCGGTAGGCACACGGTCCTTCCATCTATTCAAAAAGGCAGTTTCAGCTCTCTTCTGTACCTCATTCTTCAACCTGTTTTCATCTGGAAGCATGCATGATATTCCGTCAATCACAGGATACCATCGGTTACACTTTGGGCATGTAAGAAGTGCCTCATCGATTTCTTCAACCTGATCATCCTCTATCTCAATATCATGAGTCTTGTAGACATCGAGTTGGAGTTTGCTTCTGCACTCCACTACAGGACATACAATGATATCCAAGAGCCATCGTTTCATGACACCTTTTCACCTGTAACCTAGAGGGTCGTCAAATGGATACGATTTAAATCATTCTGGGTACGCTCTCGCCAAGATTGAGTCAAAAGCGAAAGCTAATTTGGACCATAGAATGCGAGTCATTCACTCCTCCACAGACTTGGCGGTAGTAACAATGGAGTTCAAACATCCATACATTCCCATTACCAAGGAAACTGAATCAGAGATGCTCAAGTCAATCGGAAAGAAGGACTTAGAGGAGCTCTTTTGCAACCTTCCTGAAGAATTTCGTATGAAGCAAGACCTCAATATTCCTGAATCTCACACAGAGTTTGAGGTTAAACGCAGAATAACAGAACTGGCTGAGAAGAACAAACCAGCAGATAATGGACGCGTCTTCTTGGGTGGAGGCCTCGGGACTCATTACATTCCTGCACTTGTACCCTCACTAGCAGGAAGGTCTGAGTTTCTCACTGCATACACAAGCTACCAACCTGAGGTCAGTCAGGGTATGTTGCAGACTCTTTTCGAGTATCAGAGTCTTTTGGCAGAATTACTTGAGATAGACGTTGTCAACTCATCAATGTACGATATGGCAACTGGCCTTGGTGAAGCCGCACGGATGACTGTACGGGTGAAGAAGCGGAGGAATCGATTCCTTATACCTGGCACAATCAATCCTGAGCACTATGAGGTACTATCTACATATACGGAGCCAGCTGATATCGAACTGGAACGGATTGATTTTGATCAAAAAACAGGTCTGATGTCACTCTCTGATTTGAAGAGTAGATTGGATGAGAATGTTGCAGGAGTCTATATCGAGAATCCTAGTTCTCTTGGTTTCATAGAGACACAGGTAGATGAGATCAGCAAGTTAGTCCATGGTGCTGGAGCATTGTTGGTCACAGGAGTGGATGTTCTCTCTATGGGTATACTTAGACCTCCTGGTGATTATGGAACTGACATAGTCATTGCAGAAGGTCAAAATCTGGGCTCTCCTGTATCGTTTGGTGGGCCTCTTCTTGGTATATTCGGTTGCACTATTGATCGAAAGCTCGTCTATCAATTACCAGGACGGCTTGTTGGAATGACTAGAACTATCGAGGAACCGTATGAGCGCGGATTTGTATTGACGTTGAGTCCCAGAGAACAACACATACGACGGGAGAAGGCCACTAGCAATATCTGTTCCAATCAAGCTTTGGCTGCCGTAACTGCTACAGTCTATATGTCAGTTCTCGGTTCTACTGGAATCACTGAGCTTAGCACGGCAATCGCATACAAATCCAATTATGCTGCAAAGAAACTAAATGAGATACCCGGAGTGGTGGCACCGGCAGTTGGCGACTATATCTGGAAACAATTCGTTGTTAAGTTCGAGAACGGTAAGAGTGCTCAGTCTGTTCATGAAAACCTCCTAGAGCAAGAAATCCATGGCGGTATAATACTCACAGACGATTATCCTTGGCTTGGTGAATCGATACTTCTCTCAGTGACAGAGATGCATAGCATGGAGTCTATAGACATGCTAGCTGAATCCATTCGTCAAGCTGTTTCTAAGGGAGGTGCGAAGTAATGAGTCCTGATAATACTCGCCAAGCAAGGTGGGAGGAACCACTACTCTTTGAGATTTCCGAGCCAGGTACTGTTGGTCATCTGTTTCCCAAAGCTGAGGATACACTTGTCAAACAAGTCGGGAAAATCAAAGATATCATACCTCCGCAGATGCTACGAAAAGATCCGCCAGCACTTCCTGATGTGCCTGAGCCTAGAATTATTCGACACTTCACACGTCTATCTCAGATGAACTTCTCAATATCCACTGGAACGTATCCTCTTGGTAGCTGTACTATGAAGTACAATCCGATAATTAATGACTGGTCAGCCTCACATCCTGGTTTTGCTTGGCTTCATCCATTACAGGATCCATCAATGACTCAGGGTGCCCTTGAGCTCATGTGGGATTTGGAACAATGGCTTGTAGAGATAACAGGTATGGATGCAGTCACACTGCAACCTGCTGCTGGCGCGCATGGTGAATGGACCGGCGTTCTGATGATGCGCGAATATCACAAGTGTATCACGCAGGAGTGTGATCAACGTGATGAGATGCTAATACCAGATGCGGCTCATGGAACCAATCCTGCATCTGCAGCAATGGCTGGCTACAAGACGGTCGTGCTCCCATCAAGTTCGGATGGACTGGTTGACATTGATGTATTGAAGGAAGTAGCTGGACCTAAGACCGCAGGCTTGATGCTGACTAATCCCAATACGATAGGTGTCTTTGAAAAGGATATCAAGGAGATTGCAGGGATTGTCCATGATGCTGGAGGCCTATTGTACTATGATGGTGCTAATCTGAATGCCATCATGGGTATCACACGTCCTGGTGACATGGGATTCGATGTCGTGCACTTGAACTTGCACAAGACAATGTCTACACCACATGGTGGCGGAGGTCCGGGTGCAGGTCCAGTAGGTGTTAAGAAAGAACTTGAGGAGTTCCTACCTGTACCTCGTATAGTGAAGAAAGGTGATCAATTTGCCTTTGACTACGACCGCCCCAGATCAATTGGAAAAGTGAAGGCGTTCTATGGTAACTTCGGTGTGCTTGTTCGGGCGTATTCATACATCTACGCACTAGGCAGACAGGGCTTGAAGAGATCATCAGAAGTTGCAGTACTCAATGCCAACTATATAGCCTATCATGTCAGTAAAATCCGCGGATTCAGCCTTCCATTCTCTCAGGATGACCCTCGTATGCATGAGTGTGTCATTTCTGCCAAACCAATGAAGGACGAGACTGGTGTGACAGCTATGGACGTCGCGAAACGACTCTTGGACTTCAGAGTACACTCACCTACAGTCTATTTTCCACTCATTGTCCCAGAAGCACTGATGATAGAGCCTACTGAGAGTGAGAGTCGCCAAGAACTTGATTACTTCATCGATGTTCTACGAAAAATCTCTGAAGAGGCCTATTCAGAGCCTGAGATAGTACAGAAGGCCCCACACACAACAGCATCACGAGAGTTGGATGAGTATCGTGCTGCCCATCCAAAGACACTGACACTTTCTTGGCGGTCTCACTTGAAAAGTGACCAAAAAGCCGACGAGTAATCCAGAACTGCCCAACCGAAACTGTTAGAGTCATCTGTGTACTGAAAATAGACCACGATGAAAGCTCAAAAGAACCTCGGAAGTCATACTATTCACCTAGATGCTCAAGAGATAGGACGTGACTTGCTGGTCAAAATCTATGGTGGCGATGAGCATCATGTTGGCGGAGTTTCAATAGCGTATCTCACAAAGAGTCACTATCGTGATGCTGACACTGTGAGCGTTAGCACATTGACATTTCCTGGTCACAAGGACTACATTGTTTCTAATTCAACCGCAGACCGTATCTGTAAAGCACTCCGTAGATCTGTCATTGTCACAGTGGGAATTCATATTGATAATGCCACAAAGGAACAGATTGAACAGATAATTTCAATCGTGGATTCCTTGGTGGGAGATTTGATAGACCACTATGATAAGGCTGAAGTGTAGTCCGTTTATTGATTAATGAGGTAAACATGTTGCATGTGAAGTTCAAGTCATTTGGTCCGATACGACGAATACTGGGAAATTCAGTAATCGAGGTAGATGTACCTGAGAATGCAACGGTGCGACAAGTTATTGACCAGATTTTAGAGATTGGAGGAGCTGATTTACGACACTTGGTTATGAATCAGGACAAGATCAGTGGCAATCTCATTATAATGCTCAACAAACGTGATGTCAGTCTGCTAAGTGGAGAGGACACTCGTGTGGTAGAAGGTGATGAGGTTACTGTACTCCCTCATGTACAGGGCGGATAGGGGGTATTTTGGTGGGAACTATCTACTATTTGGAAACCTATGGATGTTCTCTAAATGCATCAGACTCAGACCTGATTGCTGGTAGGTTACATAAATTAGATTCACTGCGAGTTACTGAACTTGATGAGGCTGAAGTACTCATTTTCAATACATGTGGCGTCAAAGAGCCTACTGAGGACAGAATCATTCATCGTCTTGAGGAGGTATCGCGTCTAGGTAAGCCTGTGATTGTAGCTGGATGTCTACCTAGAATCTCTCTGGACCGCGTGAAGAAAGCAATCCCAAGTTTTGCTGCAATACTTGGACCCCAGTCAATCGAGTCACTCGGAACTATTCTCAAGAGAGTTCTAAGCGGTGAACGAGGAATAGTACACCTCGCTTCAGATGAATCATCCAAGTTGAGTTATTTTGAAGGACCTCCTAATACTACAATCTGTACAGTTCCAATCTGTGAGGGATGTTTAGGTTCCTGTGCATATTGCGCTGTACGATTTGCCCGAGGACCCGTGCGGAGCTACCAGGTAGATGAACTTGCGGATGTTGTTGAACGTTGTGTCCATCTTGGTTACCGCGAGATTCGCTTGACATCTCAGGACGCAGGTGTCTTTGGAGATGACACTGGAGCGACCCTACCTACTCTACTTCGCAGACTAGATCAAATTGAGGGTCCACATAAATTTAGGCTTGGGATGTTCAATCCTAATCTGGTTCTTAACTCTCTCAATGAACTGCTTGAAGCAATGTCATCCGATCACTACTTCAGGTTCTTCCATGTCCCCTTACAGTCAGGGAGTGATCGAATACTTCAGAAAATGAATAGACTGTACACTACAGATGAATGGTCCAGTATCGTACACAAGATATCCAACTTATTTCCAATGAGTACAATCGCCACTGACATAATTGTTGGATTTCCTGAAGAAACAGACGATGATTTTGAACAGACAATGGACATAATCAGAAAGGTACGACCAACAGTTGTAAACATCTCCAAATATGGTGACCGACCTGGAACTGTTGCATCACGGTCAAGGAAGAAGGTGGATACTCGTATTAAGAAGGACCGAAGCAGAGCATTATCTTCCCTTGTGGCGGAAATCTCTCTAGAGTCCAACCAACGATGGATTGGATGGTCTGGAATGGTGCTTGTGGCAGGACCCGGACCGAAAGGGGGGTATGTATGCAGAAACGAATCATATCGCCCGATAATCGTGGATGATGACCTGACAGCAGGAGATCTCGTCAACGTCAGAGTAGTCTCAGCAGGACGGACGCATTTGATTGGAGAAGTTACTTCCTAGCCCTGATGTTAATGTCGATTACCTCTCCGGTCTTGACACTTTTTCGTGCAGCTTCCACAACCTCAAGAGCTGCTAGGCCATCATCCAAGCTCACTCGTGGTGTTTCTCCAGTTTCAATACATCTCAGAAAATCAGCGAGAACCTCGCCAACTGGTTCTCCGTAGACCTTGATTGTAGTACCTCTCTCAGGTAATCTCAGAGTTCTACTATCTGCGTAAGGTTCTTGGTCCAAGTCTTGGACTTTGATTATTTGACCAAAGAGATCAAGGACAAGTGTACCCTTTGTACCGGAAACATCCATGGCACGTTTTCTACCTACATACTGCCTCGATAGGTGGAAGAAATGCTCTATTCCACAATCAAACTTGATCATTACAGTACCTGAATTACAAATTCCATCTACCTGAATACACTGCGCAAACAATTTTGCTGGTCCGTTACTTACTCGAGTCATGATATCAAAGTCATGAACCCCGATGTCCTCAAAGACATCTCCAAGTGATGGAATCCTACTTGGTTGCACGAACCCTCTCCTATCGTGGATGATTGTTCTGGGAGTTCCAATTGCCCCATCACTGATCAGTGATAATGCACGATTAACGACAGGATTGTATATCTCAGAGTGAGAAATGAGTGTAGCAATACCCTTCTCTTTTAGAATGGTAGCGACCTTCCTTGCATCCTCAAGAGTACTAGCAAGTGGTTTCTCAATCAGAATGCCTCGTAGATGGCTGTATTTCTCAGCAACCGTCTTAGCTATAGATGCATGAGTAGGGGTTGGGGTAGCAATAATCACGCCATCGGGAGATGTTTCCTCAATCATTGTTTCGAAGCTATCAAACGCACTAACCCCGTATTCGTTCCCTATTTGCTTAGCCCTTTCAAGGTCAACATCAGCCACTCCTGCCAGTGCCCTCAAACTACTGAGAATTCGTGCATGTATACGACCCATGTTACCTGTACCAATGATTCCAATCGTAGGAGTTGTCGTTGTCTTTCACCAATCCATCTGTTGTCGAAGACCCGGAATCAGGCTTTCCTTTATAGGTTGCTATTAGTCAGATTGCATTCATATTGGGGGGGCTTTAAATCCAAAGGCAAAGACCTAGACCTAATAGTCGTATGTCGGGGTTCAACGAGCTCTTGCTGCCACAGCAAGACTGCACTCCCTTGCTCTGGTCTGTTTCGCCGCCACACCCCCCTTAACTGCGAGAGCTCTCTTGAAACCTTACAGGACTCTTCCTTAAGACCCTCCCTAGTCTGGGTTCGTCCTT
>JAEOST010000336.1 GCA_016840245.1 Candidatus Thorarchaeota archaeon | reverse complement strand
CCCGTGGCCAGTAGCATTCCATGATGATGCAGGTGTACTATAGCTTCCAGTATTAGAGGTTGTCACTGTCCAACTTGATGCATCTTGATCGAAAGTAGGATTCTGTATCCATGTTCGGTTCTCATTAATCTCACTAATCGTGACAGTTGTTTCATAGCCTTCCCAGTCAGCTCCTGTTGAAATATCAACATAGGAGTCGCTTGTAACGTTGGTAGGTGAATACGTCATCTCTACATCAGATACTTCTGTTGTGCTATTACCAAACTCAGATCCAGTCAGATAGGAGGAATCTCCCTTCCACTCAGTCCAACCACTTTCGGTTAAGATGAAACTATGCAACTCTTCATCTGGTCTAACTTCGATAAATTCGCCATTGCCAATATCGACATATTCCGAGTCTCCATCTTGAAACTGGATACCACTTGCATTGTTTCCTGACAGGTCACCGACAGGACCTGCAAGAGCTAGAACTTGGAATGTAAATACTATGATGAGCATCCCAACTAGGGTGTTCTTCCTGACGTACTTCATTCATCTACACCTCCAATCTGCTCAAGAAGTGCTTCTATTTCCGCCTTTGAGAGGTTCTTAGCTTGCTCAACCATCAAATCGACCTCATCGGGATCAATACCCATCGCTAGTAGTCGTTTTCTAAGATCATCTATCTCTTCTTGACTAAGCCTTGCTTCTACAACTAGATCGACATCCTCCTCAGCAGCCTTTGCTTCAGCAATCTCTTTCGCACGTCGAGATCGCTCCTGACGGAGTACTTCATTGATGAAACCAGCCCGATCACTTGGTCGCATCTTGTCGAGATCGCGTTGAAGAATCGCAAGGTCATCATCAGTAAGACCTACCACTTCTTTCAGTTCCACTAGTAGTTGCTCTACGTCAAGAGCTGAAACATCCAGTGTTGACTTAGAAACATCCTCAGATGTTTTAGTAATACCAACCGGTTCTAGATCTTCATTCATAGTATCAAGTATTAGTTCCCTGCGCGTTCTTACTGAAGCAGGGGATGGAACCTTACCCTTTGCCAACATTGAAACCATTTTTCTCAAATTGCGTAATAGTCTTGGTATTGATAGAACTCTTAGCCATAGAGCCCCAAGTGCTACAATTAGAATAGCTGCTTCAGCTGAAAACTGGAAAATGAGAGCCATTGTCTCTTGTGCTTCAGTTAGCTTCATGAATACAGGTATTGTTACCATCGTAGTTTCGTAGTCTGTCCGCTCCATCTGGATTGCGACTGTATGTAATCCTGCATTCGGTACATTGAATCCAAAAGTGTAGGTTCCATCACCTGGATTTGAAGTAAGATCATTCCATTTAACGAATGCTGCTCCGGATGTAGTATTGATGGCATCAGGAATTGCTACTCCATGGTCAATGTCAAAGTAAGTAATAGTGATTGAGAATGGAGTATCGGCATAGGTGTCCGCAGTACTTATCTCATAATCAATACGGGTTCGGATAGTTCTAATCTGCAATAGCAGTTTGACTTCGGTAGCAGAGTAATTACCCTTTGTGATTCTGATGGTTATCTCATAGGGTTCGGTTCTTACACTGAGTCTGGTGATATTAGTAGAGTCAGGTCCAAAGCTGTATGATCCATTTCCATGATTTGTCATGTTGATCCAGCCATAGGTCCATCTAGCCGTCGCATCTGCGTCCAAAACTAGTTCATCGTGTATAGTATCCATAAATGTGAACATCTGTGTGTAATCATCGCCAATTGGGAGCGAGATGACATAATCTCCATCTATGTTGGTTCCAAGATTGCTTTCAATATCAGTGGGGATACCCTCGATGAGAAGTTTCACGGTACTATATCCAATCTGATACTCCAAGCCTTTCAGGAAGGCGACTTCGATACTACGTTCAACAAGTCCTGCACTCACAATCGTCGTGTTGAGCGTTAACGAATAATCACCATCTCCAAGTTCTTGAAGTAACCCAGAGTATCCTTCAATAGCGTAAGTAGGTATAGCATCTTCAATTCCAATCCCATTGTAGGAGTCTAAGAATCTGAAGACGAAAGTAACATTTTCGCCATAAGCTTTCGTTACAAATACCGCTCCAAGATTGAGGACCTCGGTAGGTATTTTATCTACACGTATTTGGAAGTTAGTAGTTGAGAAGGAGTAACCATCACGCTCAGCAGACACAATTAGAATCCAATCCGAAATTGGCAGTCCCATAGTAGAAACATTGGCTGAATAATATCCATTTCCAATGTCAATGAGACTTCCATTGAGCTCGCCAACAATCTCATACGTAACTGATGCATTGGACACAGCAAGATTCAGATCAGTATTATTGAGGAATACAGTGATGTTTACAAAATCACCCGAAGTCACATCTAGGACATTTTGGCCTTCAAAAGCGAGGAGTTCAGTTTCTGCTTCTCTAACCTCAATCGTTGCTTGATAACTCACTGTCTTGTAATTGAGCGATGAGGCTTGAACTAGAATCTGATAGGATCCAATTCTTGCATTAGCTACAAGAATTTCACCAAGGTACATACCATCTAACTCAGACCACGTTAATTCACCAGTACCACCTTCCCAAATGAAAGTGAGCTCACCTGATGAAATGGGTGTATCATTGGATTCAAGCCGATACTATGCCCTTATAGTCACAGTCTGGCCACTGACTGAAATCGGATCATCAACTGATGCAATAAGAGTTGAATCAATCTTGAGGATACGAACTTGGAAGGATCGTTGACGAGTTTCATGGTTTTGTAATGCGGCAACGATAGATATTGTGTACTCCCCAGCAGTATAATCTATTGATGGAATACTTGCATTGTACAATCCAGGAGCTACCTCTGTCATTGGATAAATAACTCCAGAAATCGTTAGATTTACCTCTGCACCTATCACCGGATTAAGGTCAAATGCATCTGTTACATTTGCTTGAATTTCGAGAGTGTCACCCCATTGTGGACTGGTTGGAGATACTGCAACTTCGATGTTTACAGGAATTGCTGCAATAAGCACATCAGCTGTGATTGTTCGATTTTGATGTAGAAATGCAGAAGCATTGATTGAGAATGAATAGATTGTTGCATCGAGTGTTGATGTATCAATCGTCAGATTGTATACACCATCAGAAATCATGACTAGGTTAGCAACAGTTCCATGAAGTACGAACCAATTTGTGTTAATGGTACTACTCGTGATTCCAAGTCCAGTTTCGATGTTGAGGAATGAAATGGTTCCTTCAACAGTATCACCAAGAAAGACGGTTTCAGATTGCAGGTCGAATACAAGTGTCGTAGATACAGGACTCACAGTTAGACTAAATGCTATCAATGTGAGATTCTGGTAATAAGGCAGGTTTAGTCCTGTCTGGTTGACCCAAGTCATATTTGCATAGAATATGTATCTGCCAAGCTGGCCCAGAGTTTGAGTATCAACGAGAACATTGTAAGTTCCATCACCATTGTCAACAATCCAGTGTGTGAAACTAGTAGTGTTTTCACAAGTAATGTCTATTTCTGCATCTGTAATAGGACCGCTTGTGAGATAGTCACTATATTCTAGAAGCGCACTGGCATTTGAATAGTAGAATGCCCCAGGCGTAGACAGAACCGCCCCTTGGGTAAATCGTGATGTGATGCTAACTTCAGTAGATGTTGTAGAATTCGAGTAGTAAGGAGCAACATCACCCCAGTTGAATGCGATATCAATCTCAAGTTCATCAATCAAAATGCTAGTCATCAATGATGATTCGATTGTAATTGTATATGTTCCTGAAGCTCCGGTCAATGAATACTGACTATCGAGAAGAGTTACAGATCCACCATATACCAGTGTTAACACTGACTTGTCAATATCAATACCCAAGCTGTCAAGTGTGTCGGTAATGGTAATTTCGAATTGAACATCTTCACCAAATGGTGTATTCAGGGGTGAATTGGATACGGTGAGTTCTGCTGGACGTCGAGATACTTCAATATCGACTGTCCGGATTCGTTCCATGTAAAATGGACTTCCAGTATAGTTCACAATTACTCTGATAGTGTATGGACCAAAATTG